>NZ_JACVWH010000005.1:0-309342 GCF_020658495.1 Clostridioides sp. ES-S-0048-02 | reverse complement strand
CTTGTAATATATCTTTGAACATATCTCTTAGATAACTACTTATATCTCCAGATTTTATAAATTCTCCATCTGATATAATTTCTTTGACTAATTGTTTTCTTAAAGTATTCATAAAAAATCTCCTTTAAGACATTTGATTATATTTAAATCATTGCCATAAAGAAGATTTTTATTAACCTTGAAGCACAAATTATTTTACATTACCAATAAAGTTAATTGATATATAAAATGTTAACTTGTGTATAGATAGATATTTTCTGTATAGATAAGTATCTTGTGAATAAATAATTATAATTAGAGGCACATTTAGTCATATTTTTTATGATAATGTGCCTCTAATTTTTGCTTATAAGATATAAAGATTTATCTTCGTGTAATTTATATAACTTTTTAATGTATATTATCTTTATGTAGTTTATACAAAGCTTTAATATCGCTATTTTTTGTTAGTTATTTTTTATAATATTTAAATCGGCACTTGTAGTATCCACATACATCTTTGCAGTCCCATTTTTATAAACATATGAATCGCCATCCTGAAGTAATTTAAAACTACTATTTAAATTACCAGAGACCTTACTAAAATCTAAGGTAAATCCTGAATTCTCAGGAATATACAAATCAATATCACCAGAAGTAGTATCACATTTGAAAGAAGACAACATTGCACTTGAATTAATTTTTATATCTCCACTAGTTGTCTCAGATTTGATATTGGAAAATTTACCATCTATATTAACTTTACCAGAAGTTGATTCGCATATAAGATTCTTATTGTCCATATTTTCTAAATCTATATCTCCACTTGTTGTATTTATCTTCAAATCGTCAGTTTTACCAGAAAGTTGAATTTTACCAGATACTGAATTACAGGTAACACTTTTACTATCAAGTTTTTTTATGTTGATATTGCTACTAGTTGTCTCTAAAGTCATTTTGTCAATCTTACCATACATTTCTATATTACCTGAAACTGATTCAATATACGCCATGTTACTTTTAAGATAAGTACTATATATATCTGCTGAAGTAGTAGATACATTTATATTGTTATATAATTTTTCAGGTAAATATAGTTCAAGTACTGTTGATTTTGGAAGTCCAATTCCAATGAAGAATTTTTTTGCAGAATTATCAATGATAGAAAGAGTATTACCATCAACCTTTATTTTTGCAATCTTTTTCCTTGAAAAATTAGAAGGAGCTTTTTGAATTAATTTGATTTTATTAGAATCACTCTTTAAAACTCTAACTTCACCTGAAATCCAGTCAACATCAATATTATTTATTTTATTTGAAAAACTCTCACTTTTAACAGTTATATACTTATCATAATTTTTATTAGAGGATAAAAAACTTTCATTTTTAACTGAACCTTTAATCAAATCTTTGACATCATATTTAGATGAAGTAATAGTATTTGTAAGGAAAATAATAAATATTATAGAAAATACTATAGCCACAATACTCCAAACAATAATTTTTATTTTTAAAAATTTTTTATTCATATTTATCATCATCCTCCGCGTCTTTTAATTGTAGTACACCTTCGACTATATGAATTCCCGCAGCACCTATTATGAATATTATCCATGAAAAGCTCCAAGCATCAAAACATATATTAACAATTAAAAAAATGCCAACTATTATCATCCAATATGCACTCATAAATGATTTATAAGCAAGATTTGTACTTTTAGTTTTTACTCTCCATTCTTTGAATTCTTCTACAATAGTATCATCAGATGGACTATAGTTTTGCTTTGTCATTCCATTGTATACTAATAGACCTGTTCCAACTGCTATTAATATAAACATTGGAAGACTAGCCAGAGTTGGTTGGATACCCAAGTTTACAATTAAAACAGCAGTTAAAAATGGACTTATTATAAAAAGAGCAATTGCTATTGATACTCTCAAAGCTCTTTTTTTTCTTTCTTCAATTAATTCAGAAGACATAAAATATGGTTCTTTAACACTTTCAATTAATTCAGATAAATCTCCAATCCCAGATATTACTGAATTATATGCTTCTTGCTTTGACTTACCATTTTGTATTTGGTCGCTGTATTTTTCTTTTAGATTTTCGAATAGTTCATCTTTAAGTTCTTTGACCTTTCTTGTTTCTTTAACTTCTGTAAAGCTTTGTTCAATATAATCATGTATTTTATCTAACATATTTTCACCTCCTAAATTAATGTGTCTATTAACAATTTTGTATTATCCCATTCTTCACGGCTTTTTTTATATTTTTCTCTACCTTCGCTTGTTATAGAATAATATTTTCTTCTAGCACCAGTAGCCTCATCACCCCAATAAGATGTTATTGCACCAGATTGTTCAAGTCTACGAAAGGCTGTGTATAAGGTTGCTTCTTTTAACTCATACAAGCCTTGTGTTTTTTCTAATATAGATTTATTAATCTCATAACCATAGCTATCTTTTTCAAGTAAATGCTTTAAGATAATTGTTTCTGTATGACCTCTTATCATATCAGATGCGATTTTCATAAACATCACCTCCGTTTAAGTATATAATACTTTTATATACCTCGCCTGTCAATGTATTTCGTGTGATAAAATTTATTTTATTATAATTCTTACAGCTTTATATCGTTTTAGGAGAGAATTACATACTAAATCATATGAAAAACGTACTTTTATAGTTATTTATAGAGAAATGATGTTGTTATTAAATTGGAAGAAGGAAGAATGCTTAAATATATTAGCATATGTAATGATATTATTAAAAAATAAAATAAAATTCAATTTATTTAGGATAATTCTATCAAGGTATTTACTACAGGTGTAGAGTCGTATATAATTAAGTTATATGGAAAATTTTAAAAATTAAATTATTAATACACTAGGAGAAAATATTATGATAAAGTCAAATTTGTTTTGGAATATTTTCATTGCTATGTCTTTTATCATAGAATGGTTTGTTTGTAAAAAAATACTAGATTACACAAGTATACAAAAAATTTCCAATAAAAGAATAAATCTTTACATGATAGGTATTATTATTTTTGCTAATATATTTTATTTCTTTGACGTAATTCCAAATATAAGAGTAATTATATCTGTGATGATTATGATTGCATTTTACAAAATTTCATATAGAGTAAGGCTTACAAAAGCCATACTAATATCTTTAATGTATTGGATGTTGTTAATGGGTATAGATGCTTTGAGCATGTCTTTAACAATTTGGATTAATTCAATAGATGATATGAGCCAAATGTTAACAGAAAATATATATAGAATTGAGTCAATTGTATCTGGAAAGACAATTTTGCTTTTAATTTTATTTTTATATAAGACATTAAAAATAAAATTGAATATAGAAATAAATAAAAAGACATTAACATATGTAATTATACCTATAATTGCCAATATAGCGTCTTTCTTTGCTATTTTTGAATACATATTTAATCCTAAAACTAGTGGTAGTTTAATACATAATTATCAATTACTTATAATCTCTATCATGTTACTTCTATCAAGTATTATCTTGATTTTAGTTGCTAAAAAATTACAAGAGTATAATGCATTAATAGCAGAAAATAATATGATTAAAAACGTTTTACACAATAAAAATGAATATTATGAGGATATAGAAAAGAAACATTTAAAAACTAGATTATTAAGTCATGATATGAAAAATCATATCTTATGTATAAAAACTATGGTTAAAAAAGGTATTGATGTTACTTCATATTTAGATGACTTACAGATGGAGATTCAAAGTAATGATATTTTATTTAATACTGGTAATTTTATCTTAGATGCTATATTGAGTGAGAAGAAAGAAGTTTGTGATAAAAATAATATAGAACTTAAAATAGGAATAAATTTTGGTCACTGTGAAGCTATTGAATTAATAGATGTATGTCATATATTTTCAAATATCTTAGATAATGCAATTGAAGCATGTAAAAAAATTGAGGAGGGGAGTAAAGTAATTTGTGTTAAAGGTGATGTTTTACAAAATTTTTATCTTATAAGAGTGGAAAACACTAAAGTAAATGAAATTATCACAAAGAACGGACAAATTGTAACAGATAAAAAAGATGCACTTCATGGTCTAGGAATAAAAAGTATAAAAAACTCTGTAAATAAATATGGAGGTAATGTTGTAATTGAATATGATGATAAAAAATTTGTAGTGAAGATTGCTATACCACTTAGGAATGTGAAAAAAGCAATTAATATATAATTTGATGTGTCATGAGTAAATAATATAATTTTATAAAGATAATAGACTTAATTATTACCTATAAGAATCTATTTAAATTAGTGTGTTATATAGTGAATCATACATATAGTGAGCTATGCATATAGTGTGTTGTACAAATAGTGTGTTGTACATATAGTGATTCGTGCATAGAATGAGTTTTAAAATATAAAGTCTGAGATTTATAGATAATGTGGCTGGAAGTAGATAACATGGGTGGAATCAGTAGACAAAATAACATAAAAAAGAAGTTGCATCGAAAGGAGAAAAACTCTTTAGAGATGTAACTTCTATTGCAACTAAAGTTATGTTATATTGATAAAATCAACAAAACATTTGTATCAACGTAACTGCTTATTAGTGAAACTATTAAATTGATAAATACATAATCAGATACTATATATCTAGTTGTTCTATTATTTAATTTGGTTTTATTATACTTACTTTATATGTATGATAGCCTATATTTCCATTTCTGGAATTAGGCTTCTCATAGCCTCTATAGTTGTTTGTATAAGTTTGTCAAGTTCCCAATCAAGCATTTCTGCACCACTTCTTATAACATCTCTAGAACAGCCAGCAGCAAAAGATTTATCTTTAAATTTCTTTTTAACAGACTTTAATTCTAAATCAGATACACTTTTTGAAGGACGCATTATTGCAGCAGCACCAATTAATCCAGTAAGTTCATCTACAGCAAATAAAACTTTTTCCATAAATTGCTCTGGTTTAACGTCTGAGCCAGTCAATCCATATCCATGACTTACAGTAGAATCAATTATTGATTTATCTAAATCAAGTTCAGTCATTAATTCTCTTTGCTTAACACAATGTTCTTCAGGATACATCTCAAAGTCTAAGTCATGTAAAAGTCCAACGATTTCCCAAAATTCTACTCTTTCAGGGTCGTATTCTTTTGCATAATATCTCATAACACCAGATACAATTTGAGCGTGTCTTATATGAAATTCTTCCTTATTGTATTTTTTTAAGATTTCCCATGCTTGCTCTAAATTTGGCATGTAACTCATTACTATCACTCCTCTAGCTGAATATTTTGAATTTTTATAAAGCTTATTTTTCATTGATTATATCAATCAATTTCCAATACGTCAACACACTAATGCATAATTTTGCATTTAAATTCAGAAATTAGTGAAAATTAAAATTTTATCAGTATATATGACACATTCATATATTATGCTACAGTCGTATAGTTTTGTATATTTTGTAAAATTAAGACTAAAATCAAACATCATAATGTATCTATGAATATAAATATTCTGCTGATATTATTTGTAAAAAATACAATTAGAATATAATAAAATCTCTATTTGTTGTACTTAGCACTTTTGTCTTTTAATATTACTTTTGAAATAATTGCTATAAAGAATGTAACTATACCAACTCCTATAATAATAATGTAAACTCTATCTGATAATAAATCAAAAAGTTTACCATATATGACTTGACCAAGAGGCATTGCAGCAGCTGTTCCTGCAAAAAGTATCGCCATTACTTTTCCTAACAGTTCATTTGGAGTTTCTAATTGAGTTATTGTTATGGCAAATATTGAAATAATTGTTGTCATGAAAAATATTAACATAGAGGATATTACAAGAATTAAAAATGGTGCTACCAACCCTGTTTGTAGTATAGATGGATATACCGAAAATGCCATTGGAATAAACATTAGTGCACATACACAAAGGTATATATATAAATTACTAATTTTTATATGTTTAGAGAACATGCCAATACTTATAGCAGCTACTAGTGAACTAAATGATATTGCTCCCTGTGCAGTACCATATAAGGTATCATTAGCACCCATTGTTATTTTTATTATATATGGTATACCTACAATTATCATTGAAGTTAAAAAGAGGTTTAATGCCATTGCTATAAATAATATTTTTAATAGAGTAGGATTTTCTTTACATATATGGACAACACCATCTTTTATATCATTAAAGATAGACTTTATGATATTACCAGACTGTTCTTGTTTAATAAAAGGCATCTGAATAAACATTTCCATAATAGCTGATAAAAAGAAGCTTATACAACTGATAATTACAATAGCATTAACTCCAAGAATTCCATATAAAACACCACCTAGTACAGGTCCAGCGATATTTGTAAGAGATGCAACTCCAGCTACGACACCATTTGCATTCATTAAATTTTTACTATCAACTAGGATAGGTGTACTCGACTGAACAGTGGGTTGATACATCGTACTTATTATTGAAAGTATGGTCATGATAATTCCTACAAGAAGTATTGAACCTTTATTGTTAAATAAAAATAATGCTAAGACTAGAACAGTTAAACTACTTGAAAAATCAAAAATAACCATTAAATTTCTTTTATTAAATTTATCTGCAATAGCTCCACCAATAGGGGAACATATTATAATTGGAATTGAAGATACTGCAAGTATTGTAGCAAATATTCCTGCTTTTCCTGTCATATCAAGTATGTACAAGGATAAAGCGAATTTAAGTATTGAGGCACCAAACAGCGAAATTATTTGACCTAATACCATTAAGTTGAAGTTTTTGTTGAAAGTATTTAGTGATTTTGTCATATATACACCTACCTATCTAAGATTATTAAAACATTTATAATAATTGTTATAACAGCAATTACTATTAGAAGTTTTCTTTTTATTTTAATTCCTAACACTATTAAAAATATAGCAAACATTATAGATAGAGTAGAGTAGAAAGGCATAAGTTCACTACTAGGGTCTACAAGTTTTGTGTGTATGTTTAATTTTTCATTTATTTTATATATAATATCGTTTAGTTTTTGTATTAGTTCAATCATATGGACTCTCCCAAAAGAATTTTAAAGGAATTTTAGCAGAAAAACAAAATTTATTATTTTTGCTGTGTAATTCACTTAATTTGTTTATTTAATTTAATTTATTTTATAGTTACCTATTCTACTAGTTACCTATTCTACATAATCATTTATTTTACTTATATAATCTAGTAAAATTAGCACATCATATTATTCAAATATGTCATCTACAAGATTCTCTATCATGAAATCGAATACTTCAAAATAGTTATATCCAATATCTTCTTTTAACAGTAGACTTGATAATAGAGCATTACAAACACCAAAGGCTTTTTCTTTATCTATTTTTAGTTTAAAATCATACTTTTCAATTAAATCATAGAAGCTTTGTATATTGTTATGTTCAAGCTTTGAAACCATGTCTTTAGGTAATTTGTTTAAAAAAGCAATAGAATCATGATCTCTGGGAGCATATAAAAATGGATTTTTATCATATAAGCGATATAACATCTTTAAAGATGCTACAAATCCTTCTTTTGTAGGCATACTATTCAAGATTTCGTATATTGATGATATAAGTCTATTTTGAATTCCATTTAATACTTCAAAAAATAACTTTTCTTTTGAATCAAAAAATGTGTAAAAAGAGCCTTTTGCAATTCCTGCCTTTGAACAAAGCTCATCAATATTAGTTTTTTTATATCCATATTTAGACCAGTGGTTTTCACATTCTAAAATTAATCTTTCTCTTATATTGTTTTTTTCAACTTCTGTAAAGCTTTTAGCCATATTTATCAATCCTTTCCATAAGTATGTATATGTATGACTTAAAATATTTTTTTAGTCATACATATATAGTATTGTCCATTTATGAATTTGTCAAGTATGATTTTGTTAACAAACAACGTTTTTTTGCTACAATCTGCAAGTAGTATTATAGTAGAGGCAGTTATATGAAAAGAGCCAATAGCCATAAGGAATGCCCTTATAGGTTATTGGTTCTATGTATGTGCACTTGATAACTGGCATATTTAATTGTTTTACAGGGACATACTTTAGCACATAATCCGCAATAAATACAATCATCCCAAACTGTAAAATATTTATCATTGCCTGGACAATTCTTTATATAACGGTCCATTATTTTATGAAAAAGTGCATTTACTAAAAAATTGGATTTTGGATAGCTTTTTATTTCTTTTCGTGATATTTCTTTTTTAAAACAGAATAGTGTTCTGCTTAAATTATATCACATAGATAGATTAGGGTCAATGATTAACAGAATAATGTTCTCTTAATTGTGTAATATGTTCTATTATGGTTGACATTATGATATGTGTAATTATATCTTGCAAGAAACTCAAGCATGAAATGATGAGGAATTATTTAAAATAAAAATACATTAAAATAAGTACTTAAACTACAGAGACATATTAAAAAATAGGTATTTAAATTAAAAAGCTACTTCTAATTAAAACGTTATTTAAAATACAAAAAATAAGGATTACAAAATTTTTTTTAAAGGTAAACGTTTATGAGAAAAAGAAATGTTTACATAACAAATAAATGGCTATAATTTAAATACATAATGTTATATCAGAGAGAGGAATAAAAATATGTTTAATGAACTTAAAACCGAAGAAAATGTATATAAAAATTTAATAAATGGGAAATGGGTAGAATCCAATTCAAAAAAACCAATAGAAATTTACTCACCAATAGATAACTCACTTGTTGGAAAAGTACAATCTATGACAAAGCATGAAGTAGATGAAGCTATTAAAAATACAAAAGAAAGTATAAAGGTATGGGCTGATATGCCTGTATACAAGAGGGCTAATATATTTCATAAAGCAGCTGACTTATTGCTAGAAAATATGGATGAAATAGCTAATATATTGGTACTTGAAATAGCTAAAGATATAAAATCTGCAAGAGCAGAAGTTGAAAGAACAGCAGATTTTTTGAGATACACAGCAGATGTAGGAAAGAATATGGAAGGTGAGGCTATTAGTGGTGACAATTTTCCTGGTGGAACACGTAATAAGATGTCTTATGTTTCAAGAGTTCCGTTGGGTACTGTTTTAGCTATATCTCCATTTAATTATCCTGTAAATTTATCAATGTCAAAAATTGCACCAGCACTTATTGGTGGAAATGCAGTTGTCCTAAAACCTGCTACACAAGGAGCTATTAGTGCACTTCATTTAGTAGAAATTATGAGAAAGGCTGGTATACCAGATGGTGTACTCAACACAATTACAGGTAGAGGTAGTGAAATAGGAGATTATGTTGTAACTCATAAGGGAATCAACTTTATAAATTTCACTGGTAGTACTGAAGTTGGTCAACATATATCTAAAATATCTAAAATGGTTCCGTTATTATTGGAACTTGGTGGAAAAGATGCTGCTATTGTATTAGAAGATGCTGACTTGGATTTTGCAGCTAAAAACATAGTAGCTGGAGCTTACTCATATTCAGGTCAAAGATGTACGGCAGTAAAGAGAATTTTGGTTCAAGATAGTGTGGCTGATAAGCTAGTTGAAAAAATAAAACCGTTAGTAGAGAAGTTAACAGTTGGGAATCCAATGGATGAAGTAGTTATTACACCTCTTATAGATAACAAAGCAACTGATTTTGTTCAAGGATTAGTGGATGATGCATTGCATAAAGGGGCTAAATTAATAACAGGTAATGTTAGAAAAAATAATTTATTTTATCCAACATTATTGGATAATGTAAGTGTTGATATGAAAATTGCTTGGGAGGAACCTTTTGGACCAGTACTTCCAATTATAAGAATTAAAGATATAAATGAAGCAATTGAAATTGCTAATCAATCAGAGTATGGGCTTCAATCATCAGTATTTACAAGTGATATTGATAAGGCTTTTTATATAGCTGATAAGCTTGAGGTTGGTACTGTTCAAATAAATAATAAGACTGAGAGGGGACCAGACCACTTCCCATTTTTAGGGGTAAAGGCATCTGGAATGGGAACTCAAGGCGTTAAGTATTCAATTGAGGCTATGACTAGACCTAAGGCAGTAGTAGTAAATGTTAAGGGGTTGTAGATTATACTAGCAATATAGGATAGAGTGGAGAAATTAATTTTTTTCACTTTATATTTTGTTTTTTAAAGCTTTATATAGCTCTAGAAAATAATGAAGTTTTAATCAGGATATAGATTTTGTATAAATTATATAGATATAAAAAAGGTTCACTCTAATTAGGGTGAACCTTTTTTCTCTTCTTTTTAGAGAAAGAACTAAAACTAATCCAGATATTGCAGTAGGGCAATATTTAATATAAATATCATAATAATCTTCAATATGGATTTGTATGAAAAGAATAAGTATTATATGAATTATTAATGTCAAAATAATTATATTTGTTAGTATATTTCCATTTCTAACTTTTTTATTTAGCTTGAATTCATCAACTTTATTTTTCATAGATATCTGTGATAAATTTTGTCTATGAGATGTTAGAGTGTGGTTACACTTGGGGCATATAGTTGTAGTATCGTCAAACTCTAAATCACAGTTTTTGCAATACATAAGCTATGACTTCTTACCCATGTCCATATCTGAAGATTTTGCACACATATCATATGAATTTGCTGTTGTTGCTACAAAAAAAGTAGTTGCTAGTGTTAAACTTAATACCTTTGTTTTAGTTTTTTTCATTTGTTTTCCCCCTCAAAATATATTTAATTAAAGTTATAAAATTCTTGAAATTATAACTAGAATTCAATGTTTTTATCTGTGATATTATGATTCGAATAAGAGTTATATAAAAAGATTAGATGATTAATTTAAGAGTGGTAATTTAATGAATTTTATTCTATATAAGTAGTATATCGGAAAAAATAAAACTATATCACTGAAAAATAAAAAAATACATATAAATAATTTAATATAATGATTTCTTATTGTAGATATATCCATTTTATTTTCCTCCTCAATCTTTATTCTAAAATTTTAACAAATATACAGGTTACATACTATCAATCTCACTATGTTTTTTGTCAACGTTGAGTTGCATCCTTGTAACAGCAAGTATTTCATATAAGTTTTATTATTCAATAAAGTAACTTAAAGTTATGAATTTAAGAAAAATTTAATATCTAAGTATGGTGCAGAGTATAAAATTAAATGTAGGTCTAAATTAGATGATTCTATCTCTTTATTTTATATAGTTCGATTCCTAAAAGAATTATTTTAACATTGTTGAAATAGAAACAAAAGTTTAATATAATATTGTTAATGCACTAACGGGTGGGAGGATATATACCATGAATAAAGAAGAACAGGTCATGATGGGTTTTAGAGATTTACTAAATAAGACTGTTTGGCTTAATAAATTTAAGATGGAAGAGAGTCTCAAGGGTTATAAGTCTTCTGAAGTACATTGCATTGAATACATTGGAAGAAATGTAGACTGCAATGTGACAAAACTGGCAGAATACTTTTATATGACTAGAGGTGCCATAAGTAAAGTAACTAAAAAGCTAATAAAAAAAGGTGTTATTGAAAGTTACCAGAAGCCTGATAATAAAAAAGAAATCTATTTTAGACTTACTGAGCAAGGTAAAACAGTTTATAATATCCATGAGGAACTTCATAAAGAGTTTCAAGAACGTGATAAAGTTGTATTTGAGCAGGTAACTGATGAACAATTTGACAGTATGATTAGCTTTGTCGAAAATTATAACCGACATTTGGATGAAGAAATAAAAAAACAGGGGATAATATTAAAGTAGAATAAATCAGAATAATGAAAATGAAATCATATACAGCCTAACTCTATTGAGAATAGGCTGTATTTTTATTGTTATCTATTTTGTTGACAAGGAAACAAAAAAATGATACTATAAATATGTTTCCAAGGAATCAAAAAATGAATATGGGAATATACCTCCAAATGAGGCGAAATGATAAAAGATGAACATGCTACTAGGGAAATAAAATAATGAAAAAAGTAAAGACGTAAAAAAGTAAAAAAGTAAAAAAGTAAAAAAGAAATAAAGAAATATGTTTCTAAAGGAAACAAAATTATAATTTTTGAGAGGAGAATTTAAGTGTTTATATTTAAATCAAACAATGAACAGAATACAGAACAAATTGTAGATAAAAAGGCTTTGATATTTGGTCTTATATCTGCGTTTCTTTGCGGAATCGGATTCACTATCATAGCACCTGTCGTTCCATTCTTAGTGCAACCTTATACAAATAGTCCAGAAGAACAAGCTATAGTTGTTACAATGCTAACTTCTGTTTATGCAATCTGTGTGTTTTTTGCAGCTCCTGGGCTTGGAGCTTTGAGTGACCGATATGGACGTCGTCCATTACTCTTATTATGCTTTTTGGGTTCTGCAATAGGGTATTTAGTTTTTGGAATAGGAGGAGCTCTATGGGTATTATTTGTTGGACGTATAATAGAAGGTGTAACAGGTGGGAGCATAAGCACTATCTTCGCATATTTTGCAGATATTACTCCTAGAGAACATAGAAGTAAATACTTTGGATGGGTGAGTGCATTTTCAGGTGTAGGCTGTGTTATTGGTCCAACTGTAGGTGGATTACTTGCTAAGTTTGGTTATTCTGTACCCATGTATTTTGGAGCAATAATAACTTTACTTAATGTTATTTATGGATTCCTGTATATGCCTGAGAGCCTTGATAAGAAGAATAGATTAAAGTCGATTACACTTGCAAGGCTAAATCCATTTATACAGCTTGCAAATGTACTTTCTGTAAAAAACTTAAAAAGGCTACTTTTATCAGCATTCTTACTTTGGATACCAAATGGGTCTTTACAGTCAGTTTTTTCACAATTTACAATAGACACTTTCAATTGGAAACCCGCACTAATTGGACTTGTATTTTCAATTATGGGTATACAAGACATCATTTCACAAGGTTTTATAATGCCAAAGCTTTTGAAAAAACTTAGTGATGTACAGATAGCAATTCTTGGAATGGTTTCAGAGATTATAGGTTACAGTTTTATTGCAGCATCAGCCTTGTTTTCGTTCTATCCTATTTTTATTGTTGGAATGTTTATATTTGGTTTTGGCGATTCTATCTTTGGACCTTCATTCAATGGGATGCTATCCAAGTCTGTCGATTCTAGTGAGCAAGGGAGGATTCAAGGTGGTAGTCAATCCATTCAATCTTTAGCAAGAATAATTGGACCTATCATTGGAGGTCAAATCTATGTATTTCTTGGTCATGCGACACCTGCTTTTATGGGCATGATACTTATAGGAATGGTAACATTAGTTTTGTATAAGGGGACACATGTAAATGTGTAAACTTTGTAAAATATAATAAGTAAAAATTCACTTTATGGAGCAGTTGATTTTAATAGATTGACTGTTTTTTTGTATTATATTATTTTTAATTAGATAAATTTGACTTTAAAAGTTTTTTATGATGACTATGTGTCCAGTTATGCACTTTTATCGACTAGTTACACAGTTTGCGTTGAATGCTTAGAAAATTCGTACTATTATATAAATAAATTTAAGCATATAAGGAGGTTTGTTATATGAATATTTATTGTGGAGGATGGTCAAAATTTAGACCAGTAAAGAAATAATAAGTAGAAAAATAATAAGTAGAAATATTCAATTAAGCTGTAGGAATGTTAAAAGATGTTGATTATGAAACACCTATCGTTGCTACTTAAGTTGTAGCAGGTACAAATTTAAAATTTATTTGTAATGCTACTGCAATTACAAAGGCTCCTAAGGATTATTTAGCAGAAATTATGATTTTCAAAGCTCTTCTTTGTGAAGAAAAAAGTAGAACATGTAATTAGATATATAAAATAAAAAATATAATTAGATATATAAAATAAAATAACTGTGTTAGTAAAGGCTTTATTTTACAAGCACAGTTATTTTAATATTAAAAAATTTTATAAAAAAGGGAGAAAATACATGGGAGAAAAAAATAAGCTTTTAGAAGAAATCAAAATCCTACTAGATGAAGGAAAAGTAGCAATAGATAAAGCTATAAATAAGAATCTAATTTTGATTCTTGGAGGCACAGGTTGTGGGAAAAGTACAGCAATTAATTATCTTGCAGGATGTGAAATGAAGGAAGTAGAAGATGAAGATACTGGTATCTCCTATATTGAATGTGTAGACCCTGTTGCAGAAATTGGTTCAGGAGCTGTTTCACAAACTTTGTATCCAAATATTGTAGATATGAGAAGAGAAGTAGAAGGAATGGATGCAAAATTATGTGATACTGCAGGATTTAGTGATAACAGAGGAGTAGCACATGACATTAGTGCAGCAGTTTCGTTAGGAGAGGTGTTTAGAAATTCTGCATCTATATGTGGAGTAGTTGTACTAATACCAGAAGCAGATATATTAGAGGCTAGACTTACAAAAGTACTTGATTTATTTCAACAATTAAATATGTGTCTTCATAAAGAGAATTTTAGAGGAAGTATTACTTTCTTTATTTCTAAAAGCTTTTTAGGAAGAACAGAAAAACAAATATATAATGTGATTAGAAAAAAATACGAACAATTGTGTGAAAGTCCAGAAAATAATATACAAGATAAAGCTTGGTTATTTGAAGAATTGCTAAAAGGAGAAGGAAAAAATATTCATCTTTGTAAACCACTTGAAGCAGAGCAAAGAGAAGGATTATTAAAAGAAGTAATAAAATTAGAAGAAGTAAAAGATAAAACATCAGCATTCCAATATCCAATCAGTGCAGATGCAAGATTAGTTTTAGATACATTAATAAAAGATATTCAAAGTAGTATAGTATCTAGACTAGAAGTTTATGTCAAGGAATATACAGAAGACTTTATTAAGAAGGTTGAAAGAGTAACAATGATTCAAGAAATGTCAAAATATGAAAGAGTAGTAGACATATTTAAAAACTGGTTAGAAAGTTCAGTTAATGCAGAAAGTATTACTTTAGATAAATTTATCAATTTATTGTCAGGAGAAAGTGGATTATTCTTGGAAGACACATGTATAAAACTACAAAATGAGATAAGAAGAAACTTAGATATAATTAAAGATTTAAATAAATATACAGACCATGGAAATGCTGAAATTTCACTATCTTCTGTATATATGGAATCTATTATAGAAAAAACAAGTAAAAGTATAATGGAACAAAAATTTATTATTATAAGAAAGAAAATAGAAGAGATTTTAGTTTCTTATGAGGTACAAAAACAGGTATGGACATTATCAAATAGAGATAAATTGATGGAAGTTGCAAATAAAACAGACTACATATATAGTAAACGTGATTTTGAGCCTATTTTAAAGAATCTTATAGATAGAAATAGTGAAGAATTAGAAGCAAATATAACAAGATTAAATGCATATGGAGAAAAAGGAAATGAAATAATTAGAAATCTTGTAAGTAAATATATTTTAAATCCATTTATAATAAAATCATTTATACTTAAAGAAAAGACGGTAATAGAAGTTAAAGCATTAATTAAAAACTTGGTAATTAGCAGTGTTTTAGAAGCTTTTAGAAATAGAAATGTGGGAGATGATGTCTCTACAATTATGTTTTTAGCTAAAGACACTATCTATATGGATATTAATCTTGGAATGGATTTTGCATCAGAAAAAAATATCATTATTTCTTGTGAGAATCTTGATGTAAGTAGTAATTCTAAGATTAATGTAAGTGGAAAGAGTGGAAATCTTATAGATAATTCTATATATGGAATCAATGGTGAAGATGGTAGAGATGCAGGAAATATTTATTTGTACATTAAAGAAGAAATTAGAAACTATCGCCTTACACTAATAGCAAATGGAGGAAATGGTTCAAGAGGAACAGATGGTAAAGATGGTGTGGCTGGAAGCACAGGTAGAAATGGAAGTGATGCAGGATATACAAGTTATTTCTATGGACAAATGTTTAAAGGTTATTTTGCAGAAGGAACAAGTGGTGCAAAAGGAGGAAAAGGAGAAAAAGGAGGAAATGCTGGAAGAGGTGGAAATGGAGGAAGTAAAGGAAATATTTACTTCTTGGCAGATTCAGATAAAAAGAGAGAGAAGTTAATCAGTTGTTGTGATATAACAGTAAGAGATGGAGAAAGAGGTCCAGATGGAAGACCAGGATTTGGTGGAAGTGGAGGAAAAGGTGGTCATCATGGTTATAATACACTTTCATTCTCTCCAAGTGCTATAGATTCTACTGTATACTATACAGGATATTTTAAAAGTTGGGATTATAAACTAACTAGTATTACTAGTTATCGTATAACTCTTGAAGGTGGAAGTTGGGAAAAAGGAAAAGAAGGTCCATCAAGAGAGTATGCTGATTATGGAGATAGAGGAGAATCTGGAGGATATAATAATCCAAATTATAAAAAATCAACAGCAGTTTTAAAAGTTGAAGAAAGCTTTGTTAAAGAGAAATATCAAAACTATTGTGCTGAAATATAGAAAGGGATGGATATATGTCAAATGAATTGTATAATGGAATCATAAATCTTTTGGAAAATGGAAGGAATGAACTGGAAAGATACAATTTAAAAGAAAAATCGATTTTGTTATTCCTGGGTGCTTCAGGGGTTGGAAAAAGCACTTGTATCAACTATTTAAAAGGTTGTGATATGGAAGAAAAAACAGATGCGGAAACTGGACAAGTGTACATCACAGCTAAAGATTCAGCAGTTGATATTGGTAATGGTGTATATTCTAAGACTTTATGCCCAGAAGTTGTAGATATTGAAAATAAAGCATTTTCTTTATGCGATTGTCCTGGATTTTTTGATAATCGTGGAGCAGAGTATATGATTGCAGGAGCAATGCTTGTAAGAGAAACTATATCTGCATCTTTAAAAGTAAAAGGTATAGTAGTCATTTTAGACTACCAGTCTTTACTGGACTCTAGACATACACTGTTAATTGATACAGCTAAAAACTTAAAAGATATGTTTAATGAATATACACAGTATAAGGAAAATTTTTTCTTTCTTATCAATAAAATACCTAAGCCACTTAGTGGTAACGTGACAAAAGAGAAAGTTAGAAATATACTGAAAAAAGTAAAAGAAGACCTAGATAGCCAAGAAAAATATTATGAAGGTTATAAGGAACTGGTATATCTGTTAAATGTGGTACTAGCAGATAATGTTTCTATAGAATTGTGTAATCCACTAGACACAAAGCCAGAAAATCTATTGAGAGAATTAGAAAAACTTCCAACTACTTTCAAGAAAACTGATATGGGATTAATGCTTACTGCTTCTTGTAAAATGGAGATACAAAAAGCTGTTGACACAACATATAAAGAACTAGAAAAACTTCTAGCTCCCTATATAGAAAGTGTAAAAAAGGCATTAGAAGATTCTATTTCCATTTTATCTTCTATAGAAAATCTAAAAGAAAAAAAATCTCAGTTGGAACAAATGTATCAGAGTTTATGTAAAACAAATAGTATTGAAGAACTTATGGAGTTTGTACAAGGGCTTTTCTATGGTGATGGAGTGCAAAAAGTAAATATATTAGAAAAAATACACCTTGTTCTAGAGCTAAATAGTTACTGCAAAGAAACTAATATTGTCGGTCTAAGTGAATTATTAAAGTCATTATTAAATACAACACTGGAAGATACATTAAAATGTATTAAATACTGGATAGCAGAGAAGGAATTGGAACAAGAAGAAGCTGAGAAGCTTCTAGATGCAGAATACAGAAGAGAAAAAATCCAAAGTTGTACATATATAAAATCATATGAAAAAGATAAAGTGCTTTCTATATATATTCCTGTACCTAAAGTGAATTTATCAGATTTAACTAAAATAATATCTGGCTATAAACTTAATGAATTATCATCTATATATATGTATGGAGAGTGTGAGCTAAAAATAGATTGTGATATGAAGAAGGATGTTTTCTCAGGTAAAAATATAGTTCTATTAGTTGAAAGATTATGTATACCAAAAGGTTCTTATTCAATTAATGTTTCTGGAAATGACGCAAAAAAATTGGATGGAGAAAGTTCTATTTATAACGGAATGAATGGAAGAGTCGGAAATAATGCAGGAACCTCAGGCGATATTTTAATATCTTTTAAACATATACAAAAAGAAGGCGAACTTAAGCTTTATGCTGACGGTGGACAAGGTGGAAATGGTCAAGATGGAAAAGTAGGAGAAACAGGAGCATCTGGAGTAGCTGGAGCAAATGCAAAACTAGGCTCTAAACCAGAGAAAAAAGAGTTTGCTGAGGAAAAAGGTGCAAAATACTATATAATAGAAGCAGAAAAAGGAAAACAAGGAAATACTGGAGGAAAAGGTGGAGATGGTGGAAATGCTGGTCTTGGAAGTAAGGCTGGACAGATTTATCTCCTTGGAGAAGCAACAGTTCTAAAAAGTTCTATAAGCCAAATAGACGGAAGACATGGCTTAGCTGGAAAAGGCGGTTCTGGAGGAAAAGGTGGAGCTGGAGGTCTTGGAGGAATCCGCGGAGTTTTTGAAGAAGCAAGAATGTATATAGGAATTTCTGGTAAAACGGGTTATAGTGACATAAACTATTACTATTTTGATAGATATGTGATAGGGAGTGGTTCAGATAGTGAGGAAACAGCAGATGATGGAAAGGCATTAGATGATCTTTATACAAAACACAAGGACTGGACAATTAAAAAGCTTGCAGACTCAGGTCTAGATGGAGCACAGGGAAAAGAAGGAAATCCTGGAAAGTCATTAGTAGAAAACGAATTGTTAAAGCAAGAGTATTCTCTATCAATGGATACATTTTTCTATCAATTCTTTGAAAGATTTGGTTTTTCTGGAAGTAAAGGATATAGAAATCTTAAACTTTTATGTGCAGTAGGAATTTTAGAAGCTGATATTTTAGAAATTTCGCATATTTATGAGATTTTTAATGCAGTTGAGAAAGTGGAAATGCAGTTAAATAGAGAAATTCTTCAGAAGTATTATAAATTTGATAAGAAAAATAAAGAAGTAATTTCTTTAGATGATATGCATATTAAGAAAGCGTTTTACCAAGAAGCAAAAGAGATTTATGACTACCTTATAAATAAATTGATGCAGTCTAATAGAATAGAAGCTTTTGTAAAAGAAAATCAGAGTTTTAGTGAATGGAGTATGATTTTATTTGCATTAGAACAGAAGGCAGCATTTTATATGCAGATGATAGAGGAAGATGAAATTGGAGGAAATCGTGTTACAGATATTCGAACTCTGACAGATTATCTAGAGAAGACTTTAAAAGAATTGGAACAAGGAAAGAAAGATGAATTAAAAGAAGCATATTTTAATACCTATAAGGAAAGTGTTTTAACTCAAATTAACTCAGGAAATCAACAAATAGAAGTTTTGAAAAAAGAGCTTGAAAATAAAATGCTTTCTGTTGGAGCAAAAATGAATCTTTTGATTCAAGAAATTCTAAAGATAAAAGAAGATGAAAAAGAAGATATAAAGAAACTAGAAGAAAAGAAGGAAAAACTTCAGGAACAAATGAAAACACAGCTAATTCTTTCTGGAATACAGAGTGCGTTGAGCTTACTATCATCATTAAGTGGCATTGGTCAAGCGTGTTTAGGAGCTTTTGATAGTGCAAAATCTTTAAAAGAAAATCTTTCAGCTAAGGAAGAAGAGTACCAATGGACTAACAGAATGGTTAGTTTTTCAGATTTCAAAATGGATTCTGAAGGTATGAGTTTTGTCCTTGGAACTCAGTTAAATGAAGATAGAAAGAATGCTTTAGGAGCAATGACAAATAAACTAGTTGGTGTAGATGATGGAAAGATAGATAATTTTAATAAAATTAAAGAGATTATGACTAAGTCTTTAGATAATAATGACTATCAAGGTAAAGAAAATGACATTGCAGCAGCAAAAAATGGATTGGATGAAGGCGAGTATGAAAAGATATACACAAATATTCAGAAAAAAGAAATGGGTATGTTGGAAGCAAATTATAGTAATAAACAACAAAAAGATAAGTTGGCTGCATTAGAGAAGTGTAAAGCATCTATTGAAAGACAGCAAAAAACAGCAACTATTAAAAATGTATTAAGTATTGGTAGTGCAAGTTGTTCTTTTATCAATACAGCAATTAGTAGTGTTAATAATTGTCTAAATGTAAAAGCTAGTTTTGAAGATAAAATAAAAGTAGTCAAAGATGCGATTAAGTCAAAAGAGGATAATATTAAAAAACTAGATAATTTAAATATTCAGATGGAAGAGTTCAAAAATAAAACATTGAAAGAATCTATTATACCATTTGTAGACGGATTTGATACTACAGTTAAAAATCAGGATATTTTTGAAAATGAAATAAGCAGACTAAAAATGAAAGATGTCCTAACTGAATTAATTAAGAAGTTTGAAATCTTGAAAATGGAAAATTCAGAGGATATTTCTGGGATTTTCAAAAAAGTACAGGATATGATGGATGCTCAGATTATTATTACTGATAAGATTGACAAGAAAAAAGATAATCTTGCAATGGGAGAACTGATTTATCAAATGTCAGACAGTGGTAACCAGATGAATGAGTATCAGAAAAAGCTTATTCATCAAATTGAATTGAATCAGATTAGATATTTGTGCCAATTGGAGGCAGCAGCTTTTCAATTATGGACATTTCCATTTGGAAGCAATATAGTAAATATCTTAAATAGATGTCATGTAGGGATAACAGAAAATGAAGATGAGGTGCTAAAGCAGGCAAAGGAACAGAATAGACAAATTAAAGAGTTTTTAGTTCAAGATACTTATCAATGGCAAAAGACAGATAATCATATTTTGAAAATACCATTAGCAGGAAGTTTAGCAGGAAAATCACGTGTGGGATTTGAAAATACATTTTCTTTATATGATTGTAATGAAGAAGAAGTGAAAAAGCTTTTGACAGGAGAAGAAATTAGCTTTGAAATTCCACTAAATCAAAACTATGATGCAATGAAATATGTGACTATTTATGCAAATATACCTAATCTTAGACGAAATATTTTAGATGATAGTTTAAAAATAAATGTACATATGCATTTATATGATAAAGGATATTTTTCTCTATATGATGATAACAAAGATATGCACTATCAATATGTATTTCCACAAAATTATATCGATATTACACATGGCTTGGATGTTAAATATAAAAAAGATGATGATTCAGATTTAGTAAACTCTATATGGTCTTCAATAGAAGATAAAGGAATAGAAAAGTTTAAAAATGCGGGATTAAACTCTGGTAGAAGCCCATATTCTATGGCTAAGCTTTCTTTGAAAGCACATTTTAATAAGAAGCTTTCTTATGACCTATTGACAAGTGAGCAGAATAAAAAGCTAGAGTCATATTTTGAGAAGAGTAGCAAAGATGTATGGAATCAGAGTATAGAGAGCTTTAAAAAACTTGGATACATTGATAAAAGAGGCGTTTTGTTAAAAAACTGGTCTGAAATTAAAAAGGATATGGATAACAATGGAGAAATTATGAAGTATTTCTCTATATTACAGGCTGATTTGTGGGAAAAAATTATATATGAGCAGATGAGTATACTGAAAGAGAATATACCAAATCTGACAGTTGAGTTTATTGGTTGTGGTATCTATGTAGAGTCTGAATTTAACTATCTAAAACAAAATGAACTAAAATGCTATGAACAGAGATTAATTGAAATATAGCGGTTTTAAGTGAGGTTTAAGGAAGGGTGTTTTTAGTAGTTAAGTAGAAATATTATGGAAATTTAGTCAAAAAAGCACTTTTAAATATTACTGTTTAATTGTTTAAAAGTGCTTTTTTTAATATGAATTATAAATTTTTTATGTATAAATGTGTTATACAAGGGGGTTTAATTGTAGTTATAAGTATTAGGTTTATCTAATAAATTTGTCATACTGTTTAAACTTATTCCAACAGTAGAAGCATTATGCAAAAACGCGGATGTACTTGGTCTAATAAATCCACCTACACCAAGAAAAATCAAACCTAAGTTGAAAGCAATAATAAACTTAGAACTTAAACCAATTCTTTTCATAAGTTTATTGCTAATCTGTTTTAAAGTAATTAAATTATTTAAATTATCTGCTGATATAGTAATATCTGAAATTTCTCTTGCTATTTCAGCACCTTCACTCATTGCAATTCCAACATCTGACTCAGATATAGCAGGGGAATCATTGATTCCGTCTCCAATCATAATAACTTTACGACCTTTTAGTTTTTCATCTTTAATAAAATTGGCTTTGTCTTCTGGTAGAACTTCTGAATAATACTCATCCACTCCAATTTTACTAGCTATAGACCTAGCTGTTTTTTCACTATCACCAGTCATCATTACAATTTTTTTGAGTCCATATTCTCTTAAGTTTGAAATTACATCTTTAGCTTCTTTTCGTAAAGGGTCATTAATACAAATAACAGCTGATAATTTTCCTGATATTGCCATAAATAGGTGAGAATATTCGTCTGAAAGATTATTATATTTATACTCCTCGCCATCTGGTATAATACATTTTTCATCTTCAAATACCAAGTGTTTACTACCTATTATAACCTTTTTATTATCGACTTTTGTTGAAATACCATGTGCAATAATATATTCTACTTCTGTATGCATTTCCTTATGACTGAGACCTTGTTTTTCAGCTTCATGAACTACTGCATTAGCTATAGAATGTGGGAAATGTTCCTCTAGACAAGCAGCTAGTCTTAACATATCTTTTTTATTATAATCTTGGAAGGTAATTATATCTGCAACTGTTGGTTGAGCTTTTGTCAATGTGCCTGTTTTATCAAATACAATAGTATCTGCATAGGCAACATTTTCAAGGAATTTCCCACCTTTTACGGCAATATTATAATTGTTACATTCTCTCATAGCTGATAATACAGAAATAGGAATAGATAGCTTTAACGCACAAGAAAAATCTACCATCAAAATAGAAAGTGCTTTTATAGGATTTCTAGTAACTGCATAAGTAAATAGCGTTCCTAAAAAACTATATGGAACCAAGGTATCTGCTAGATGTTCAAATTTTCCTTCTACAGAAGACTTAAGTTTCTCAGATTCTTCAATCATAGTTACAATTTTTTGAAATCTTGTAGTACCAGCCTTTTCTTTGACACACATTACAATATTACCTTGTTCTATTACAGTTCCAGCATAGATGTAAGAGCCTTCTTTTTTATTAACTGCAAGAGATTCACCTGTAAGAGAGGCCTGATTAATCATTGCTTCACCAGATTCAATAATTCCATCTAATGGAATCATATTTCCCATATTTACACTAACTAAATCGTTTTCTTTTATTTCTGAAATTGGGACTAAAATTTCATTATCATCCTTTTTTAACCATACTTTTTCAATATTTAATGACATGCTTTGAGCTAAATCATCTATAGATTTTTTTCTAGTCCATTCTTCTAGTAATTCGCCTATACCAAGAAGAAACATCACTGACCCAGCTGTATTTATGTCTTTCCTAAAAATGGAGATACCTATTGCAGTTGCATCCAAAACAGAAATTTCTATCTTTTTATTTAGTAAAGAAGATATACCTTTTTTGAAATATTTTATAGAGTGAAGTCCTATAAAAAAAAATCTTAAATATTTTGGGAAAAATATCTTAGATACACTCTTTATAAATAGCTTATTTACTAATTTATCTCTGTAGTAATTATTTAACTCTCTACCAGTGTGTTCAGGGACTAGTTTTTCTATTTCGCTATTGTTGAAACTGAACTTAGTGATTTCTTTTATTATATAGTCTCTTTCACCTGTGTAATAAATAACAGCGTCACCAGTTCTATCATAAACCTTTGCTTTGGTAACACCATTTATAGAAGTCAAATAATATAGTAGAGTATCTGCCTGTTTGTTATTCAATTTACCAAGTTGTAAATCAAAACGTATACGACCTCTGATTTCATGCTTTATATAAAGATTCAATTTACTTCCTCCTGATACTATTAATCATAATACTTGATATTATTAACCATAATAATCGTTAAATTTATTCTGCTGTGCAAGTACTATTTTTTTCTACAGTAGTATTTTCCTTGATGTCTTCACATTTAATGCTATCAGAATCAGTATTTTTTTCTACAGTTTGTACATTTTCATCTTTAATAGTTTCTTGTACAACTTTAGTATCTTCCTGTACATTTTTTGTTTTAGATGAAGATAATTCTTCTAGTTCATTGATTTCTTTTGCCTCAGCTAAAATATCTTCCATATTTTCTTGGATTTTAGTAGTTGTTTCAAGAACAGAATCCTTAACTTTCAACGCTCCAGCAGTTGCTTTAGTACAAGACTTTTTTACACAATCACTTGAAAGTATTTTGACACCTACAGTACCTAAAAGTACTCCTCCTAAAAATATCCCTGTTTTTTTCATTTTTAAAATATTCATTTTATCATATCCTTTCATTAAGTTAAATTTTATTTATATATCTTATGTATAAAGTAATAAATGTTAAAAATAGAGCGCGATTTTACAAAAGTAGTATTATATAGTTCTATTATGTTTCGAGAGTCCTATACGCTTTTGTATAATCCTATATATTTTTGTATAGTTTTATGTGTTTTTTATATAGTCTATATAATTCTTTTACATTTTAATAATTCTCTTATATTTTAAAGAATTATCATGTATTTTAGAAAATTCTTGATATTTATTTCGAAAATTAAAAAGTTAATAATAATTGTTATTAATAGAATTGTAAAATCATATGACATTTATTACCATTTATGCAATTAAGTATAGCACGCATGAATGTAACTTTCAACAGAAAATGATAATTTATATCAATTAATTGGCTTATTTTATGAAAAATATTATTTTATCACTACTCAAGGCTCAATTATTGAGAGTTTTATTTGTAACACATTCCTATAAGTATTACATTGCTTAGAGAAACAAACTTATTCTTGTTTATAGTTGATTTTATTATATTAAATCTAATTTTTAAACAATATTTGATGATAGTAGGTAGATATGATGCTGAAAAGAAAAGGGAGTTATTAGAATAAAAACACAGGTAAAATATGGGAAAGTATATGTTATAATATTTATAGCAAGAAGATGTAACCTATAATTTAAGAGTGGAGTTCATACTAGGATAAAACCTACTTCCTAATGAAAGGAGGTGGGAAGTATGAATAACTTTTTACTTAATGTAATAGCTGGCGTTGTTGCTAGTTTAATATTTTACTTAATTTGTAAAGTGTTTACGAAAGTAAAAAGCCACTCAACTCGTGGCAAGAGTAAAAGTGGCTGGGAATTTGATTTTAAAATCAAGTTCCATAAGTTCAAATAGCTTCATTTAATTATGAACTTCACTCTACGACGAAATAGATTGTAGTTCTTCTTGCTTTTATTATACCACAAATTGGTACAGATATTCAAAAACAATATTTTTACTCTTATAGAAATTTGTTAAGTATAGTTATCCTTTTATGAGTGCATTTTCGATTGCTTTTTTTATAACTTTACTTGAATTTGTTGCACCTGATACAGCATCTACATCTACTTTTTGCTTGTTAAGTACTTTATCAATAACTTTTTCTGCTTTTTTTCCTCGTTCATTTTTATGTTCCAAAAGATTAATGTTTGAAATTTTACCACTCTTTACAGTGACTTCTACTTTAGCAGATATGATATTTATATTACATTCTCCAACATAGGTTCCATCAGCAATGTCAGAGATATTTACTTTTTTAAAGGTCATATTTTCCACTGTTTGTTTGTAATTGTATTTGGTAATTGTTTTGAATATCTTTTGTTTTAATTTAATTTCAGATATATTCAAATATATAAAGTAATAATGTCTATTATAAGAAACTGTATATTTTTAGATTTATCTTATCTATTTGGGAATAGAGCGATAAAGCATATCAAATCCGTGTTTAAGAAATTCCTGTTTAGAAAGTTTTACTTCTTGTTTGATATAAGCTTCTTTATTTGCTGCTGTCTGTATAATGCCAGATAACATTCCCAACAGTGAAAATATAGTAGGCATAATTTCAATATCTTCTCTAAGCTCACCTGATAAGATACCAGTATTTAGTAACTGTTTTATTTTTTCATTGATTTCTTCACCAACACGGAAGGTTTCTTTTTCCCCAGGTGGGTAGTCTGTATTTTCAAAGTCAATGTTGATTTCATCGAGGGCTATTTTAAAACTTATTGCATAGAAAAACACCAGAGATATGACAATGTAGTGTTTATCATTTTCTGGTGCTATTTATATTAAATTATTTTAAAATTCTGACACTGTCGTTTTCAATTAATATTGCTTGATTATCATTAATAGCTTTTAATTCTAAAGTTTTAGAATACGCATTTACTATTTTTTCTACAGCTTTTCCAAATTCTCAATTTTGGAAATGTGGTACTACATAAAAATCAATTGAATTTAAGCTAGAATAGTCTTTTAAGTAGGGCGCTTTTTCTATATAGTCTATTTCAGATGAATATTTATTTTTTTATGATATTACAAATATCTGGAATATAAAGTGTTATATATAGTAGAGCAAATAAAGTTGTTAATAGGGGGTTAAGACCTAAAACTAAGCTGATTCCTATATCAATAAGCAATCCTATTGTAAATTTGATACCTTTATTAAGTTTCAATCAAATCACCATCCTTTTATTTTTTATTACCCAATTTAACTAAAAATAGTTGATTTTTATAAAAATTATTGATGTATAAAATTACTATCTTATAAGTTAATAGTATATTTAAACACTATACATGTCTATATTATTTTAAATATTATATATGTTTATATTATTTTTCTTATAAAACAATAAAAAAAGCAAAGACATTTTTAAAATTTACCTAAGAAATATATAAAAGAAATATATAATCTAAAAAATTATAAACTTGGAAAATAAAAATTTGATTTTAAAACATATGTAAAATACAAAATATTGAGCTAAATACTGAAGAAATAATGATAATTATGCTGTTGGAAAATTATGTAAAATAATGGTAAAATATAGTTTATAATAGAAAAATTGATTTATATTATAATTATATTTATTTTTTTGGATTTATGCACTTAGAGGATTCATAATTTATGCTGATTACTACTAAAAGTGCATATATAATATTATGTTATAAGCTTTCATGAACTTCTATTTGAAAGGGGAGATTACAAATGGATAAAAGATATTTGGAATCCAGTGTATTTGAAGCTTTTCAAGACAGACTTTCTTATGTTTTCAGTGAATTTGATTATATCTATGTATCTTTCAGTGGAGGAAAAGATAGTGGTCTATTATTGAATTTAGTTTTGGATTATAAAAGAAAATATAATATAAAATCCAAAATAGGAGTATTTCATCAAGATTTTGAGGCTCAATATAGTATGACAACAGAATATGTTGAAAAAATGTTTGAAGACAATCTTGAAGATATTGAACCATATTGGGTATGTCTGCCAATGGCTACGAGAACAGCTGTAGGTAATCATGAAATGTTTTGGTATCCATGGGATGATGAGAAAGAAGAATTATGGGTAAGAAAAATGCCAGACAAAGAATACGTAATAAATCAAGAAAATAATCTTTTTACCTACTATAAGTATAAGATGAAGCAGGAAAGTTTGGCAAAGCAATTTGGTAGGTGGATGAGAAACAAGCATAAGGGTGCAAAAGTTGCTTGTTTACTTGGAACAAGAGCTTCAGAATCCTTACAACGTTATTGTGCTATTGTGAATAAACAGCATGGATATAAAGGCAAGTGTTGGATAACAAAGGAGTTTAAAAATGTATGGACAGCATCTCCTTTATATGACTGGGGACTAGAAGATGTTTGGGTAGCCAATTATAAATTCGACTATGAGTACAATAAAATCTATGATTTGTTCTATAAAGCTGGATTGCCTCCAAGAAAAATGAGAGTAGCATCTCCTTTCAATGATTCAGCAAAAGAGAGTTTAAACTTATATAAGATATTGGACCCAGAAGTATGGGTGAAATTGGTTGCTAGAGTACAAGGGGCTAATTTTACTTCTATTTATGGAAAAACAAAAGCTATGGGGTATCGTAGTGTAAAGTTGCCAGAAGGACATACATGGAAAAGTTTCACTTATTTTCTGCTTGATACACTACCTGAAGATATAAGAAATAATTATATTAAAAAATTTTCAACATCTATCGACTTTTGGCATAAAAAGGGTGGTGGTTTGCCAGAAATCGCTATATGTGAGTTGATAAGAAAAGGGTATAATATAGAAATAAATGGAATTTCTAATCATACAAAAGATAAAAAAAGTAGAGTCGTATTCTTAGGAGATATACCTGATGACACAGATGATATTAAATTTACTAAAGATATACCAAGTTGGAAAAGAATGTGTTATTGTATTTTAAAAAATGACCATATGTGTAAGTTTATGGGATTTGGTCCTACAAAAGAGCAAAGAATGAAAACAGAATACATTAAGAAAAAGTATGAAAAATTTTCTAAGATAGGAGTTAAGATGCTATGAAGTATAAAAGTCCTGTATATGAAATCATCGCTGTCCCAATTGAAAAGATAGAATCTAACGACTATAATCCAAATGCAGTAGCTCCACCAGAAATGCAGTTACTGTATAAAAGTATAAAAGAAGATGGATATACAATGCCGATTGTCTGTTATTATAATCCAGAAAATGACAAATATGTTATTGTAGATGGTTTTCATAGATATCGAATAATGCTTGAAAATAAGGATATATATGATAGAGAAGGTGGAGTACTTCCTGTTTCAGTAATTGATAAATCACTTGATGAGAGAATGGCAAGTACTATTCGTCACAATCGTGCAAGAGGTTCACATAATGTGGATTTAATGAGCAATATTATAAAGGAACTTTGTGATATTGGAAAATCTGATAAATGGATATCAAAGCACTTAGGGATGGATATTGAGGAGATTCTTAGATTAAAGCAAATAACTGGATTATCCTATTTATTTAAAGATAAAGAGTTTGGACGTGCATGGATTCCTTTTGATTCTGATACTAAACAAGATAATTAAAAAGATATGTTTTTAGTCTAAACACTATAGAAATACTATTAACCTTTTTGGAGCAGTGTTTTAAAGAACTATGAAGAAGTGTTTTAAAGAAATATGAGGCAGTATATTAAAGAAATATGAAGCAGTATATTAAAGAAAATATACTTGAGTTTAAAGCTTTTGAATAAATACAAGTATTGAGAATAGAGTAGTGTAAGATATAAATTACATAATATTAACAAAGAAAAAAGAGTAGGAGGATATCCTGCTCTTTTTCTTTGTTAGTACTGATTAACTTTTTTCATTTATGAATAAATAGTATATTTTAATAAAAAAATTATAAGTGTTATAAAATTGTTATTTTTTCATGTTAATCTTCTTATAGAAAATGAATTTAGATTATTACAAGAAAGGATGAATAGACATGAAAGACTTAATTCTTGAAACAAAAAATTTATCAAAAAGATATAGAGAGCAGATGGCAGCCAACCATATTTCACTTCAAATTGAACGTAATAGTATATATGGACTTCTTGGACCAAATGGTGCAGGTAAGTCAACAACACTTAAAATGATTGTTGGACTTCTTCATCCAACAGGAGGACATATTTTTTTTAATGGAAAGCCTTGGCAACGAGAGTCTCTTACAAAAATCGGTTCTTTAATCGAATCACCTGCTTTATATGGAAACCTTACAGCAGAGGAAAATCTACTAGTTCACACAAGACTTCTAGGCATTCCACATGAAAAAATTCATGAAGTATTAGACACAGTTGATTTAAAAAATACTGGAAAAAAGAAAGCCTCACAATTTTCTATGGGAATGAAACAACGACTTGGAATCGCTATTGCACTTTTGAATAATCCAGAACTATTGATTTTAGATGAACCAACCAACGGGCTTGACCCATTTGGAATTCAAGAACTACGTGAGTTGATTGCATCTTTTCCTGAAAAGGGAATTACAGTAATTCTCTCAAGTCATATATTATCAGAGGTTGCTCAGGTAGTTGATAAAATAGGAATTATTAGTGGAGGAAGGCTATTATTTCAAGGTATACCAGACCCAAATGAAAATCTAGAGGAATTCTTCTCTGATGTAATCTTAAAAGGAGGAAAGTAAAATGAATGGACTTAAATCTGAACTTTTAAAATACAAAAGAACATTTATGGGGAAATTGATTGTTTTTATTCCAATATTCTTTGCATTATATGCAGGGATAACACAATCAACAATCATGAAAAACCCATTATCTCAAAGTAGCTCTTGGTCATGGGACAGCATTCTAGCCTTGGTTTTTAATTCGTGGCCATTTGTATTTTTACCTCTTGGTATGGGATTGTTTGCTACTTTGGTAGCTAGTCAGGAAAGAAAAGCTGGGAATTATCGCACTTTGCGTGCATATAATGTTTCACCTATGATTCTTTGGACTGATAAGGTTATGGCTATGGCAGTTTACACTCTGCTATCAACACTAGTTTTGATAGTTTCAACAATTATGACTGGTTTGTTTTTATCAGAAGGAGCAATCCCATTTGGTAGGATTATTGCTGGAGGTTTTGTTTGTTGGCTTGTTTCTCTTTCACTTATCCCTATTCAGCTGTGGGCAGCTACATGGAAAGGAACATTTTTAAGTATGGGAATTGCACTTGTAGGTATGATGATAGGTGTTCTTACAGCAATAAAATCTTTATGGTTTGCAGTACCGTGGAGTTGGGCTATGAGACTGATGTGTCCTATTGCTGGTGTGCATCCAAATGGAGCTATTTTGGAGACTGGAAATCCACTTTTAGATTCATCTGTGATTCCTGTTGGGATTATCGTATCCGTGGTTATATTTGTTGGAATTACAGTAGTTACAGGTATTTGGTTTAATAGGAGGGAAATAAAATGATAGGAGTATTATCATCAGAGTGGCTAAAAACAAAACGTACAGCAATTCGTTGGCTTACATTCTTTATGCCTGTAGTCATTGCACTTTGTGTTGTTGCTTATCTGGCAATTAGGTCTGAAGTTACATATAAATTTGTTTTTGAAGGTTATTTTATAGTATGGACAGCAATTATCATTCCAGTAGGAATAAGTCTTCTATCAAGCTTTATTATACATGAGGAGGAACTTGCTGGAGAGTTCAATGGTTTTTTAAATACAGGAGTCTCCCGAATTAAGTTATACTTAGGAAAATTTTTTATATTGATTTTTTGTATGGCAGTCAGCACTTTTATTTCATCACTTATAATATGTGTCGGAATGAATATTATAATACCTGATGAAGGTAGCATTTCTCTATTTATGATGGCATCCTTACTTGCAGTAATAGGGACACTTCCAATTCTATCTATTCACTTGTGGGTCAGTTTTTTATGGGGGATGGGAGCATCCATAGGAATAAGCATGGGTGGTATTTTAATGGCTGCTTTGATTGGAGGAACAAGTCTTGGGGGTAAAATCTGGGTGTTTGTTCCTTGGGCTTGGCCAGTAAAGATGTCAATGTTTCCATCTATTTATTTTCAGACTACCTTATCAACTGCAATTTCTTCAGGAGCAGAGTCACAGCTAATAAATGCACTTAATTTAACAGGAATTGGACTTATCATTTTTCTAGTTGGTGGAATTATATGGTTTAACAGATGGGAAGGTAGAGCATGCAATGAGTAATGACTATGGACATTTTTATAAACTTGACCAATGAGAAAAATTATCAGATAATATATGAACAGGTCACAATACAGGCTTGTTAATAATGCATAAGTATTGGAGGATAATTAAAATTGAGCAAAATATTGATTGTTGATGATGAAAGAGAATTGGTGACATTATTAGAAAAAAAACTGAAGTCAAAAGGGCATGAAGTACTTATCGCATATAATGGAAATGATGGAATTGAATTAGCAAAGAAACAGCCAGACCTTATTATACTTGATATTATGATGCCTGGGGCTGATGGCTTTGAAGTTTGTAGTACCATACGAGATGATGTAGTGTGCCCTATCATTTTTCTAAGTGCAAAGCAATCAGAAACAGATAAAATAAAGGGATTAACTCTTGGCGGAGATGACTATATAGTGAAACCTTTTGGGTTACGAGAATTGATGGCACGTATTGAAGCTAATCTACGCCGTGAAAAGAGGTCACAATATATCAATATGGAAAATAAACGTCCAAAAATGTATTTTGGAAAACTATGTTTAGATATACAAGAGCGTGCAGTCAAAATTGATGGCAAGGATGTTCACTTGACAAAGAGAGAATATGATATTGTAGAATTACTTGCATTGCATGCAGGACAGGTTTTTTCTAGAGAACAAATCTATGAAAAAGTCTGGGGATATGATTCAGAAGGTGAAGATTCAACAGTTGTTGAGCGTGTTAAGAAGATTCGTGCTAAATTTTCTGTGGTAACACCTAAAATTGAATATATTTCTACTGTTTGGGGGATTGGGTATAAATGGAACAAATTTTAGAGAAGGAGATTTTCATATAATGAAAAGCATAAAGAATCGGTCACTTTCAGCACAGTTTCGCAGAACACTTTTTTTAATTATAATCACCAGCATATTGGCGTCACTGATTACTTATGCTGGAGTAATTATGTTGTTTATTCGAGCTTTAAATAATAATGACATATATGGCGAAAATTATTATGAACAGCAGATACCAGAAATAGAAAAATACATTCATAAAAAAAATACAACTATTCTATCTCCTTCAAATGCAGAAGATTTGAACAATATGATTCATGGTGACGGATTATTCTATCAGGTTGTAGATAATGACAGTAACTTTTTATATGGTACATATAAGAAACAAATTTTTGAAACAAAGGAACAATTATTTAATAAACTAAATACTAAAATTATAGATTCGGGAAATTTTGTAAAGATTGTTCCTGTTATTGATGATAGTGGAAAAATCAAAGGGGCTGTCCTTCTTGCTTATCAGTTGAAACTTACTTATGCAAATGGAAATGAAAATGAGCTGTGGAGAGACGATAGGGTTATTATTCTTGTTTTGTTATCTCCTTTTATATATATTATAGGATTTACAATACTATTTTCTCGAATTCTTGCTAAAAATATCAATCGACCACTAAAACTACTGATGGATAGTTCACAGAAGATTAAAGAAAAGAACCTTGATTTTGAAATAGATTATTACGCGGATAATGAACTAGGAAATCTATGTAGTGCTTTTTCAGAAATGAAAGAAGAATTAAAAAAATCCTTATCTGCACAGTGGAAAATAGAACAGGAACGAGTAGAAATGGTAGAGGCATTGGCACATGACCTGAAATCACCATTATCTATTGTAAAGGTATATTCAGAAGCTCTGATTGATGATACTGAGATTAGTGAAGAACAACGTCAATATCTTGCAGTTATAGAAGCAAATGTAGATAAAAGTGTCTCACTAGTTCAGCAAATGCAATATACTTCTGAACTTGAAAAATCTTGTATTCAGTTACAGTTAGTTCCTATAAATCTGACTGAGTTTTTGGAGCAAAAAGTATACTACTATGAATTAGAGGCTAGGAAAAAAGAAATATCTATCACTTTAAACATTCAAAGTGATATAGAAGAATCTATTTTGATTGATATAGAGAAATTGGAAAGAATCTTTGATAATATCGTATCCAATAGTCTTCAATATACTCCAGAAGGTGGAAAAATCAAAATATCAGCAAAGGCAGAAAAAGAATATATCTCATATGAGGTTTGTGATTCTGGTACTGGATTTAGTGCTAAAGATATGCATAAAGTTTTTGAAAAATTTTATAGAGGTGATGAGGCTAGACAAACTAAGGATGGGCATTCTGGTTTGGGGTTGTACATTGTCAAGCAATTAGTTGAGATGCTTGGTGGTTCAATCAGAATAGAAAATGCGGAATGTGGTGGTGCATGTGTTATATTTCAGCATAAAATATTTAATCTCTAATCATTCATATTTAATTTTTTATTGTGTAGATATTGTAAATATATTAATAAGTGATTATGTTAAGTATATAAAAGAGGTATCAGCAATATGTTGATACCTCTTATTGTATTTGAGTATTGAAAAAATATCTTATAAGTTCTTAAATGAATATAGAAAGTTTCTACAATAAATAAAGAAACTTTCTACAAATAAAATCTGTTACCTTGACGTAATAAATATAGTATTATATAACTGTACCAATTAAAAGTAAATATATAACTTTAAGTTAGTTAAGGAGAATAATATGAAAAAATATTTACCTGTTTGTCCAGTAGAAATCACATTCTAAATGAGTTTATATGCGATTGTAATAATTTTTGATGTGTCTTAATAATGTGGCAAAAGGGATTTGGAGAGAAGAAGTTCCTTATTCTATGGATATGATAAATTATTATATCACTAATCTTGTTTAACTATTTTATGTCTGATAAAAAATAATAGTATGAGGTTAATTTATGAAAAGTACTAATGAAGAGTTGATAAAGCGAGGTTTTATTACAGAAGAATATATCAATAAATTTCAATCTTATTCAGATGAAGAGTTATTGGAACTAGCAAGTTCATCAAAAGCAGTTGAAAGGTCAGTTTATATAAATTTGATGTCAAAAAGATATGGAGTCGAAAATAAAGAATTTGTAGAGTTTTTGTTAGGAAAGCTTTGCGTTGAAAAATCTCTATATACGAAGATTGAGATTTGTAATGCCCTTGAAAATGGGAATACTTATACTGCAAAACAGATGATTAAATATCTTGGAACAATAGGAAATAATCAACATAAATATTTGCCAGACAGGGTTTCTAAAAAGAAGAGTTATCCATTAGCAAGGGATATAATTGCAAGAAGTTTAGCAAGGATGAATGTAGAGATTTTACCTGTATTGTTTGACGTTTTAGAGAGTGATGATAGGATTAAGATTTCTGAGGTAATTGATGCTATAGGATTTATGATATTTTATAATCAAGGTGTAGCTAGTGAATATTACTTTAAAAGGATTGTAAGTGTAATGGAAAAGTATTCGGAAGATGATTTAATTATTTGGAAATGCGTAATGTGCCTTTCTTCTTTTAAGACTCAAGAAAGTATAGATATTCTTGAGCAAGTTTTATATAGTGATAAAAATGATTTAATAAAAAATGAAGCGGAGTGTTCTCTAAGTAAGATTAAAAAAGAGATAAAGTTGTAGAAAGAAATAAAATCAAAATTAATAAAGTTGTAGAAGGAAATAAAATCAAAAGCAATAAAATTGTATAAAGAACAATCAAATTTGCTAATCTAAAAGGGGGAAACTGGTTTATGAGAAAACAGCTGTCAGATATGACATTAGAAGAGTTATGGAAGCTATTTCCTATATTTTTAACTAATCATAGGGAATGTTGGAAAGATTGGTTTAAAGAAGAAGAATCTAGACTAACTGAACTACTTCCTATGCGAAAAATTGTGAGAATAAGTCATATTGGAAGTACTGCTGTGAATACAATTTATGCAAAACCGATTGTTGATATACTGATGGAGATAAAGCCTGAGTGTAATATGCAAGAGATTAAAGAGATAATTGAGTCAGATGACTATATTTGCATGTCTGAAAGTGGTGATAGGATTTCATTTAATAAAGGATATACAGTAGATGGGTTTGCAGAACGAGTTTTTCATTTACATATAAGATATGCAGGAGACAATGATGAATTATTTTTTAGAGATTATTTGATTGATAATCCAAGCGTTGCGAAGGAATATGAGAATCTTAAGTTGAAATTATGGAAGGAATATGAGCATAATCGTGATGCTTATACAGATAATAAATCAGATTTTATTAAAAAGGTAACTGAAAAATCTAGGAAATTGTATTCTAATAGATACAGTTAGGATGTTATTTACTATATTTAAGTTTAATATATTTAAATTTAAGTTTAATATATCAATGCTTACTAAAAATGAAATATTAAAATCACTTTGAGACAGTTGAAAAAGCTCACAATTTATATGTGTTTATATTATTATTAAAATATAAATTAAGGAAAGTCATTTCTGGCTTTCCTTTTTGGAGTTTTTTAAATATATTAAGATTCTCAGCTTAATACTAACACAACCTAATATAAAGAAATAAAGAAAAATCTGTATCAGTATAAGAAATATTCAACTCTCCACTATACTTATCAACAATTTCCTTGATATTTTCAACACCATATCCATGAGATTTACTATTATCTTTATCTGAAATAAATAAACCATGTTTTTTAATGATAGGATTTACCTTGTTATTTGTTAATAAATAGCTAAAATACTCATTTTCACAACGTGCTTTTAGCACCACTTTTCTATTTGATAAGTCAGAAATCTTTAAGGATGCTTCTATAGCATTATCCAAAGAGTTTGAAAAAATAGTACATAAATCCATTGGCTCTATACCAAAGTGATTGTCTATATCTATATTAAAATGAACATCAACACTATTTTCTTCCAATTCTGTATGACGAAGATTTAAAATTGAATTAAGGGCAGGGTTTTTACAAAATTGCTTACCACTTAAAGTCCCAAAACTAAGTTTTAATTGTGTAAAATAATCTTTAGCTCCATCAATATCTTCAACTTCTAAATAAGACTCAATCATTTGGAAGTGGTTATTTATATCATGTCGTATTTTGCGTATCTGAACCTGTTGATTCTCTAGTAAGTCGTAATATTCTTCTTTTATATGATTCGATTGATTTTCTAACTTCATCTTTACATTTTCAATTAATGGATTTAAAAGAAGTATCACACCAATATTAGCTATGATTGCAGATAAAATAATTAGATAAGTACCATAAGGTAAGTTACCTAAAATAATATTATAATCGCTACCCATAGGAATTAAATTAGTGGGTGGCAAAATAATGGCAATTAATATTGATAAAAATGAGGATATACATACTATATCAATAAAAATCCATATGCGATTTGTAAGGTACTGTTTTATATTAACTAATCTATTTTTTAAGAAAAAATGTATCAAAAACCATAAAAATACTTTAATTATGGCAGAAACTATCTTAAAGATTGAAAGTACTACAGTATACTCACTTGAGCTTACAAGTTCTCTATATAGAGGATTGTTTATAAAAAGAAAATTAACACCAACTATAATAGGATAGAGTATCATTATAACTGATACTATAGGAATCAACCTACTTTTACTACAGACTATAAGGAGTATAAAATATCCAAGTAGTGTAAAAAGTATATTTACAGGGTCAGAAAGCCATATTATCATTTGACCAATAATAGAATAACCCAAAATCAATATTATTTTAAAAATCCAATGTTTCCTAAAATCTATAAAATAAGATGTTAGCTTATAAAGAAAAAAGGCCATAAAAATGCTAAGTAAAACTGTAATATAAATTGTAGCTTTTGATATTATTGAATAAGTATCCATTTGAAAACCTTTCTAAAAATTAAGATTCTAGCATATGTCTTGTAAATTTTCCTACAACTTCTTGATATTTTTGACGACTTATAGGAATTTTTTCATTTTGTACTTTAGCATATGTTTGATTTATACTGTCTACATAGTTTAGATTGACAATATATCTTTGATGTGTACGTATAAAATTAGATGGAAGAATATCTTCCATATCATTTAGTTTTCCATAATACTCTAAAGATTTGTCAGGGGTTACTACAGTCAGCTTTCTTAATTCACTTTTAAAGTAGAAAATGTCTTTTGTATTGATTTTACAAAGGTTAGTTCCAATCTGAATCGTAATAAAGTGTTCTTTCCATTGTTCTAATTTTTTTAGTGCTTCTTTTAAGACTTCACATATTTTTTCACTTTTATAAGGTTTTAAGATATAGTTTAAAGCTCCTACATCATATCCATGAAATACATAGTCAGAAAAACCTGTGACAAAGATAATTATAGTATCTTTTGAGTATTTTCGAATGACTTTTGCTATATCAACTCCATTAATTTCTCCAAGTTCAATATCTAAAAAAATGATGTCCATATAATAATTTTCATGTTCTAGATTATATATTAGACTTTCTCCATTTGAGTATTCTTTTATCTGGCAGGGATAGCCCCATAAATCCATTTCTCTTGTGATGATTTTATTTAGCATACTTCTTTGTTGTTTTTCGTCATCACAAATACAAATTGAAATCAATGATTATTCTCCTTTCAAGTTTTATATTTATATAATTAAGTATATAATAAATTGAGCTACCTAGATACATAAAAGAGAAAATATGTCTAGGTAGCAAAGTAGAGTCTTACTTAAATAAGTTTTGACTAAAATCGTACAGATAAGAATTATATAGACTTACTCAGAGAAGTTTTATCTAAAATAATTTAAGCAAACTTATTTTGAAATTCCAACAATTTCTTTAAATTTTTTGTAAGTCAACAGATATATAAGGTACATATAAACCCCACAAACCACTAGTAAACCTAGATTTATCAGAAGAGCATTGACTTCACTATGAACAATTCTACCATCATTGTTTACCATAATCATAAAGTTAAAAAGATATATTACAAAACTTCCAGTAATAAGAGGGTATGAAAAGATTTTCTTTAATTGGTTGCGAATACAGAATTTTATATAGTCGTTGTTAGCACCTAATCGACTCAAATCTATAAAAATCTGTTTGTGATTTACTGCTATTGTAACACCTCTTGTATATGCAATGATTCCCACAGCCGTAAAGCAGATTATACCTACATAGATAAATAACATCAAGAATACTGCTGTATTTTTTATCATATCTTGACTCTGCAAAGTTTTAAAATTAGGATAGTACTTCCATTGGAGATATAATTGATTATTATCTGGAGTTAATTTTAAAGAACCTTCTCCACTTGGATATTCTTCATCCAAAAAATACTTTTGACCAGTTGATTCATTGCGTTTTTTCACATATTCATCATACATAGTGTATGTTCCCATTTCCTTAGGTGTTCTTTTTATAATCTCTGACTTTAAATCATTAGCAAAAGCATAGGTATCTGTAACTTTATCTACATTAAATAGGATAGAATTATTGTAGTTATTTATAGATAAACCTTTAGTAAATGCATTATAATCGTCTTCACTAAGGACATAAGCAGTCATACGAGCATTTTGAAAGAAAGAACCATTAAATATTAGGTTTCCAGAATATTTAAAAGGAGTTTCTTTTTCTGTGGCTGGGCTTGATATAAATTTTGGAAAATCATAATCTCTATTATTATTTTCTTTACTTACAACAGCAAGATATTCACCATTTTTTATACTGATAGGTTTATCAATTAATTTAGAGAAATCCTTAGAATTAAAGAACATGGCTAAAGAATGTTTTTTCATATATACATCATCAATAGTTCTATCTTTATTAAATATTGATTCTGTACCATCTACAATTAATTCAATAGAAGGAAGTTCCATATAGTTTTGGATTTTTACTTTATGCTTATCTGCCAACTGTTCAATTTCTTTTTTAGATATTTGATTCACTCTTTGGTTATAAGTGAATGTGTAATCTATAGGATTCTTTTTAGTATTTTCATTAATTCCTGCAATCACATTAGGTATATAGAATACAGCAAATAAGGCTCCTGCAATTAAAAATGCAATAACACACATATTTTTTACAGTTTGCTTGCCCATAAATCTCATCATACTAGTAGATATAATATTTTTGTAGTATTTTTCTGGATGTTTTCCTCTTTTTGCATGTACTACTACATATGTCATAATCATGTAAATTCCAATAGCAGAGAATACATACGTAATGTTCCATATAGATGGCATCATGTAATTAAGTTCACTTATGACTATTGAAGGTACTACATAACCTAGAAGAAGTCCTAATACCATAAAAAATGTTCCCAATATACCATACCAACTTTTTACCTCATGCACTGGTTCAGAGATTCTTTGGTCATTTAGTATATCAATTATATTTGTACGATTGATAAATTTTACTGAAAGTAAGAAAATACATAGAGTTACAAATATACAAAATATGAAACCATATATAAATCCTTGAGTTCCAAAGTGGTATGTCATTTCTCTTGTATCAATAATTACCAATTGGAATATCTTCCATATACCAAAAGATACAGGCATACTCAATAGAAGACCTAAAAGACAACAGACTATTGAAATAAGGAGTATTTCTGAAAATAGAATTTTTTTCAAATTTTTCTTATCTGTCCCTAGAGCCATAAAAATACCAATTTCTCTACTTTTAAATTTTAAAAATAGGGAAGAGGCATAAGTAGTAAAAACAGCACATCCTAATATAGCAACTGCAAATATCATTATGGCTTGTTTTCTACTATCTCCTCCAGTTGGAAGGATTGTTTGCACTGTAGGACTAAAATAAATTAAAGCATATGAAGTTACTAAGACTACAGAAAGTATTATACAAAAGAATAATGTTGTATAGTTTTTCCAATTGTAGGCTCGAAGTTTTCCATATAATTTATTAATTGTCATCTTGACCGCCTCCCATTTCTTTTAAAAGTTCCAATAATTCATCTAGGAATTCACGTCTTGAATTTGATTTTACGACTTCTTTGTAGACCATTCCATCTTTAAGGACAATGACACGGTCACAAAAACTTGCAGCAAAGCTATCATGTGTAACCATGAATATAGTGGCATCTAACTCTTGTTTGGCTTTTAGGAATGAGTCAATTACTGTACGACAAGATTTGCTATCAAGATTACCAGTTGGCTCATCTGCTAATATCAAATCTGGATTATTCATAAGAGCTCTTGCTACTGCTGTACGCTGTTTTTCACCACCAGATATTTCAGCAGGGTATTTTTTGCGTATATGTTCAATACCAAATAATTTGCATAGGCTAGTAGCACGGTTTTCCATTTGTATAACTTTACCACCTTTAATAATTTGTGGAACACAGATATTTTCAAAGACACTAAGACCATCAAACAGCATAAAATCTTGGAATACAAAGCCCAACTGCTGATTTCTAACTTCGGAAAGTTCTTTTTCTTGTAGGTTTCTTATATTATTGTTTCCAAGAGTTATTTCACCTTCATCAATTGGTATAAAGCATGAAATGCAGTTTAAGAGAGTTGTCTTTCCACTTCCAGATGCACCCATGATTGCAACGAATTCTCCTTTATTGATTTCAAAAGAAATATTTTTTAATACAGGGTACGTTTTATTACCTGCCTTGTATGATTTACATAAATTGTTTACTTTAAGCATATATATCATCCTCGCTTTCATTTATCTTGTAAGTTAATGATAGCATTTGAAAGGGGTATGGGAATATAAGTCTCATTGTAAGAATTGGGTGTTTTTTTGTAATGTTTGAGTTAGAAAAATTTTTGAAAAGGTATTGTTACGATTATTTAGATAAAAGATATGTTGATGTATAAATGGTAGTCTTTTTTGTAAAATAATTATCTATTTTTATTTTATAATATAAAAACACTATTTTTTTACTAAAAAAGCTACCACAATCAATAACGAAAATACAATTGAAAGTATTGAAAAAGTAAAGTGAGAATTTGAGTCATTATTGCGATTATTAAGTTTTATCCAAAGTCCACATATAATTGTACATATCAATAAAACTGCTGATATTATCCCTATAAATGTAAAAAACATTAAAATTCCCCCTTTATTTAATGTAAGTATTTGAGTCCATGAGAATATCTTTAAGTTCTGTCAGAGTATGGCTGAGTTATGTATCAAAACTAAAAGACATATAATTAAACTGAAATAGTACTAAATAGATATATAGTTAAACTGAAATAGTATTAAATAGACATAATACTAAATAGATATAAATACTAAACTGAAATAGTACTACTTTATGGTGTCTATTAAAAATAACTCTAATTGAGAGTCAATTAAAGCACTTCTTTTCTCTGCATCCATAATATCAATACCACTGTATCTTAAAAAGGCATTAGAACGAAGAAGAACTAACTGTATAAATGAAGTTATTTGATATGCAATAACCTTGTAATCTTCTTCAGTTTTATTGTTGTCGTGATTTTTATAATGAGCTCTAATCAAAGGCAATATTTCAAATGGATAAATAATGTCTTCTTGAACTAATATGTAAGGTACAGAAATCTCTATAAATTGACTATATAAAATTATAACATCACAAAATGTCATTAACATTTCTTTTAACTCTTGCTTAGGTGTTAGATTTTGCTTATCATGTGTAGTTTTATATTCATCCATATGGCATTTTAAAATTCTCTTAATAGCAGTATTAATTAGTGCTTCTTTAGATTTAAAATAATAATTAATCATAGCCAAATTGACATTTGCTTTAGCTATGATTTCTCTAGCTGTGATACTTGAAATATCTCTATTTGAAGTTAATAGCTGAACTGTTGTGTTAATTAGTTGCTCTTTTTTTGAATCTATTTTCATATTTTTCCCCTTAAGAATTCCTCATAAAAAAATTAAACGTGTTTAATACACGTTTAGATACTATCACGAAAGCTTTTATATGTCAATGGAGGGATAGTTTTTAAGGAGGATAGTAGGGGGCAGTTTTGTATGACATTCAAAAGGGAACTGATATAACTGTGAAATTAAAAATGTCTAAAGAGAAATACTTTTGGCTTCAAAGTGTGAACTGTAACAGCTATACATAAGTGGGTGTAAGCTATAATATAATGTTTAAAGGTCTTATTAAGACGTATAATAAGACCTTTAACATTAATATGTAAATATTTATATTGAAATCTATTTAACTTTTATTACTGGTATCTGAATTTCTGTAAGATAGTTTTCAGGATTTTCCTCATTATGAACCCCTTTATGACCAATTTGCCTATTGATACCAGACATTTTATAATCACTATTTTTATCCAGCCAGTAAGCAAATGACTCATACCCACCAGCTATATTTTCATATGGGCCATATACCATACTACATGCCATCATATCAACTGCCTCTGTCTCACGATATATAAATCCAGATTTGTTTTTTCCTAATTTCTTTACAACCGTTCCAACCTCTATATCTACACCACAATCTTTCAGTTCTTCATCATGATAAAGTGCTATATTGTTGCTTGCTTGGTGGGATATTTCTATATGTTCTTCTTTAATAAATTCATATAATTTTTCCCACAGTATACCTTCATGGTGATAGTCTGGAATTATTTCTCTAAGCGAGATAATCTTATAACTGGGAATTTCCTTAAAGATAACATTGTAATGAATCTCATCTTTATTGTCATCTATAGCCTTAATCAATTTATTAATATTATTTATTCTTTGTTGTTCTTTTTTAACTTCATCTTGTATTTCAATTTTTTTTCGATTCAATTCTTTAATCACAAGTTCGTCGTTCCAATTATGAATAATATTTGATATCTCTGAAACAGTAAATTTTGAATCTCTTAGTAAAATAATTCTTTGTAAAGTTGAAATTTGGTCAGCAGAGTATAGGCGATAACCTGTGTATTTATCTATCTTTGCTGGTTTTAGAATACCAAGTTCATCATAATAACGTAACATTCGAATAGAGACTTGTGTTAGTTTTGAAAATTCTCCAATTTTAAACATGAAAATATGACCCCCTTCTCACTTATAATCAGTATATATTTTGTTTTTGTATACTTCAAGTGTTTAGGAAAATGCATTTAATTATCAGTTTAATCTATAATCAGCAGTCTAACTCAAATTCAAATTCGTCTGATTTTATCTTCTCAATTTCAGAATTAATTTTCTGTTTAAATTTAGTAGAAGAAATTATGTAAATAATTAATATGAGGCAAAATATTATTTTTACATATTGAGCCATTACGTAGGCTTCAATAGGGTAGTAAGAATATAGTTGAATGGTAAAGAAGTCACACATCATATGTACAAATCCACCTGCTAAAATACTTCTATGTGTATTAATATATACAAATGTAATAACAAAGTTTAGAAGTATAGTAGATGGTATAAATAAAAGTGCATCAAATAAAGAGTATTGCAGTAGATTATATGGGATTTGACCAGGTGTAAGATACCATCCCAAATACCAAACTCCACAAATAGTACCTAAAATAATTGAAGCACCTGTAAATCCAAATCTGACTAATAATTTATCAAGAGAATACCCTATCCATCCAAATCCTTGGCTAAGTATACTTAATATAAAGCTTATAAATAGCATAATTGGTATTTTATAAGGTGTATAAATAGCTATGTGCGTCCAATCCACATCATTAATTTCTAGATGAAAATATTTTCCTATTAGTAAAGAACAAATTACAATTAAAGCAAAAAAGAGTACTGTTAATAATGGCCATTTTACTCCTATTTCTTTGAAGCTAAAGCTCCTGTAAAGAAAATCTTTTCTTGCGCTATTTGGATATATTGTGAAAATAAAAAGTAGCCCTATGACGGAAGGGGCTGTATATGCGAAGTAAAAAAGAAGTTTTCCAAGCATGGTATTTGTAACTCCTAATAATACAGGTGTAAAGCTAAATAACCAAGTCCATAATAGAGTGCTTGTAAAGAAAAAAATTAAATTTTTATCTGAATTAAAATGGGGATTATATAATTGCATCTTATGTTCACTATCCTTTCATTTTGTTAATAGTGGTTTAATTTATATTTATTTTATTTTGACTATAAAGTTGATTAATAAGTAGATAATTAGTGATATTAATAAAATATTTTCGATTTTTATAATTTTTATTAAATATTTAGCTTATCTCTAATATTTTTTATGTAACGGCGATTTATAATAACTTTTTCATTATTTGATAAAGTAGCTTGCATGCGATTATGTGATATTACTTTTATACTTTCTAGGTAATCCATATTTAAAATCATAGATTTAGATATTCGTAAAAAAGATGTATTGTGTAATCGGTTTGATAATTCATATATTTTTAGGTCAACTTCAAATACATCATCTTTATAGTAAGCAAATGTCTTATTGCCAACTGTCTCAAAGTATAAAATATCGCAAATATTAAGCTTATAAATTTCTCCTGCTTTTTTACCATTTATATCTAGTAATGGTGTATTTAGTAGTGAAATTATTTTTTCAATATTATTGTCAATGGCAGAGCATTTTATAATTATTTCAATATCATCAAAATTAGTGGATTGTTCGACATGTATTTTCATTAATTATCACCTCATTTTATTACTGTCATTAGAATAGCATTATATTTTATTGAGTCCAACTAGATGAGTGCTAAATTTCAAATTAAGTACAGTTAAATTCAAATTTAAAATAGTAAAATTCAAATTTAAAGTGGTAAAATTCGAAAAAATACTACGACTATTTGGAAATGTTATCCAAATATCGTAGTACTTTTCATAGAATATCTCTAATTATTATACAAATAGACCTATCTTATGACTTACATATGTTGTCAAATTACTTCTCAAATGTCAAAATATTTTTAGATAGTACATCAATGCTGTTAGATAGTGTGTTCAATTTGCCCTCAATTCTAACCAATAAATACATGGATAGAGCTATAGGAAAACCAACATTAGTTATTAACAATTGTAAACTATCATCCATAAAATTACCTCCCATCCTAAACTAGGTCATAAGGAGTAGTATTAGTTTCTACAATCTTAGCTTCAACAGCAGAAGCAAGGTCAAATCCTCCAACTGAAAAAACATTTTTAGATACTATCAAATCCATAGCAGATTTTATATTTTCTTCAGTTAAGTCCTCCTTTGGATTTTCTATAGAAAAAGAAACTTGTTTATCCTTTGTATTCTTGAAACTCATGACTAATTTTTTCTTAATCTCCATACAGTTACCTCCACGATAATAATTTATTTTTTTAATTGCTTTAAGTATTTTAATTATTGTTAGGGTAGAAAATACTCTGGTATTGTTATACTTAAAGCAAAGCAGTATTTAAAATAACTAACATGTTTAATTTACGAACATATTTAAATTACTTAAGATATTAAACTGCTTAAAGTATCAATATATTAAGTGTATAATTTGTTAAATTTATATAATATCAAGTGTATTATATATTGAACATGATATATAAATAGTTGATGAATTTTAATGTAGACTATAATCATTAGTATAGACTATATTTGAAAGTTACTATTTAGATAGTGATGTGCTATCTAGTTTTAAAATATCTACAATAGGATTTTCTTGAAGATTTGCGATTGCTTCTGCAACTGCATAAACATCATCATTTGATGCCTCTGCCTTTACATTTGCGAAAGATTTACTTTTAATAACTGCCTTACCCTTATCATCAAAACCAGCATCCAATTTCAGTTTTATACTAGATAAATTTTTTGTTGAAACAACTGCCATAAAACTACCTCCTAAAAATTTAATTTCAAAGATTTGTCGACTTTCTTTGTTAAATCTATAGTATCATATAAGATAATATAGGAGTTAAACCGTAATTTCTTAAGATTTTTTGTTAAAATCTTATAGAAAACTTTATAAGTATATATATTTTAATGATTGATTGAATGTTTGTATGCTCTATGTGCAATAGTTTTTTATTGATTTTGCTTAGAATATTTTCTAGAGGGGATAAAATGTTTAATATGTTTGTTTAGAATGAACTATCTAGATGTATCCAGTATCTGTGTCCAGTAGCTAGATTGTAAGTATATACCTTTAATTATTTTAGCTAGTTCATCGTGATATAATATACTCCATATGTTGAACAGGAACACGATATTGAACAACAATATGCTATACTAAATTTTGAGAGGAGGTTATATTGTGAGTGAAATTCTGTTGGAACAGTTTGACTCTGATTTGGGAGAGATTTTGATGTCAGAATATGTAATAGAAAAACCTGATTGTCATTTTCCTGAGACTATCGTATGTGAATTTTCAAAATCTATGATACAAACAATTGTTGAAAAGTATAATGGTAAAAAAATAGGTCGTTTAATTAATGTTGCTGGAGATATACCAATTTATGAAGTATTTTTCAAGAATGTAAGAATTGGAATTTGTCAGGTTATGGTAGGTGCAACAGCATGTGTAACCAACTTTGAAGAATTAGTTGAGTTAGGAGCAAAGAAGATATTTATCTGTGGAGAATGTGGTGTGTTAGACAATTCTATTGATGATGCGTATCTAATCATTCCAACATCAGCTATCCATGATGAGGGCACAAGTTATCATTATCAACCAGTCTCTGGTGAAATTATACTTAACCCACATGGAGTTAAAGTTATTGAATCTGTATTTAAAAGAAAAGGATTATCATACATAAAAGGTAAAATATGGACTACTGATGCTCCATATCGTGAAACACCTAATAAAATACTTACACGGAAGACACAGGGGTGTATTGCAGTTGATATGGAATGTGCTGCTGTAGCTGTCGCAGCACAATTTAGAAATGTTATATTTTCACAGTTTGTTTATGCTTGTGATAATCTAAATTCAGATGTATGGGAACAACGAGGATTAACTATACATCCTATTTCACAAAAAGTACATACTTTTGAGCTTGCAATGGAGTGTGCTATTAAGTTGTAAATTTAAAGTGTTTTAACTTGTATTTTTTAATTTTAAATTACCAAAGCAGTAAATCGATTAAGGTTTACTGCTTTTTTTATTGTTGAATTTAAAAGTGATATATAGCTATATGCTCCTTCTGGAAAAATATTATTATATTAAAAATGCTTTAAAAGTGTTCGTTTTAGTCTAAGGTTTATGTTAAAAAAATTATTAAATTTAATCTGTAAATAAAAAAGTTAAAAGTCCAATATTAACATTTTACTCTTAAACCATTAAAATCTTTATTAAAGCTACTAAAGTTATTAAAAATATTTTAAAGGAGAGTGTAGTTTATGAAAGTAAAATTAGAAGATATACCAGTTCAGTTTCATGCAATGGTGGAAATAGTGGGTATTGATAAGTTTGTAGAGATTGCTAAATTGTATGGAGGTACAAACACTTATATACCTACATGTAAGGGGATTTTTAGATATGCAAGAAATAGGGAGATAGTGAGACAATTTAATGGGGTTAATTATGGGGAGCTCGCCATTAAACACAACATGTGTGTAAGCAATATTAAGCGAATAATAAATGAAAACAGTATATAAGTTGTTATACAAAGTATTTTGTAAAGATTAAGTGTGAAGTAGGTAAAAGACATTTTATAAAGTTTTTTTAGACAAAATTACTAAATTTATTGCCTATTAATTTAAATAGATTGTATATTCTATAAAATATTCTGTTAAATAATGGAGATATATTGAGAATTCAAAAAAAATAGTCGAAAATATTTGTTGGATAAAAAATAAACAAAATGATACAATTGCTTGTATAAAGGGGAAAAAACAATAAATAAGCTATATAAATAAAAAAATATAAATAAATATGACATAATATATTTGCATATTTAAGAATATAAATAGGGATTTTAAGGGATTAATAAGTATATTTAAAATATATTAAAATAAATATATATTTAAATTTAAACTTTATGTTATCTATATAAAGTAATAATTATTGAGAAATGATTACTTATTAGTAGAAAAGGGGTTAGTAGATATGAATAATGGATTTTATAAATTGAATTCAGTAGTATTAGGCTTTGATATAACAAATGATATTAATAAAATAAGATTTAATCATTATATAATGAGAAAAGAAAATATACAGAGATTGCAAGGTACTTTACCAAGAGGTCAATTTTATATGACAGTAAGAAGAACTGCTACAGATTTACAACTTTCTATTTCTACTATAAGTAGGCTTGTAAGAGAGTTTTCAGATTTAGGAGTAATAAGGCTTGTGTCTAAGGGAACAAGGGGGAAGATGCATTCTATATATAGCTATATCAGTTCAGAAATTAGTGAAGATTTATTTGATAGTACTAGTGAAAATTTACTTGATAGTGATGAAACTATAGATTTTAACTATAACAGTGTTGAGAACTATGAATTCAGTAATTTAGAGTATAATTATGGAAATATTGAAAATAAAGGTTGTATTGATGAAGATTGTATTTATGGTGGTGGAATGTCAAAGTACAATAGTGCTTATGATAATACAGAATGTAGTAACTGTGCTGACTGTAATATATTAAGTAGTAAGAATAATTCTGCTAATAAAAAAAGCAATGACTTAGCTTCTAGTGGAATAAAAAATTCTAGTAAAAATACTAGTTCTAATAATGAAAATATCAACAATGAAAATATCAACTCTGAAAAATCTGTTATTAATTTTACTAATGTAACTAATAAAATTAAAGATTATACCAAAAAAACACTTATTGGAGAAGAACTTAAAATCGAAAACTCTAATTTAAAATCGAGGTCTTCAAATGTTAGATTTAATGAAACATGTAATGACATAGATAAAATAACTAAAAATGACATAGAAGATAATCAAAGTAAAAATGCTATAAAATTAAGTAATAGTAAAGTATTTAGTAGCATGAATAGAGATGGTAAAAAGAGTGGTTTTGATAATATTCATGATACACAAAAAGAAGATAAGTTTGTAACAAATAAAAAAGAATCCTTAAATAAATTTAATAAAAAAAATATACAGCAAAGCATTATAAATATGCTAAATAAAAAAACAGGAAAAAACTTTAAAATCAATTCTCCAACGAGCATAAAACTTATCAACGAAAGACTAAAGGAAGGTTATGTCTTAGAAGATTTCTACAAAGTTATTGAGGTAAAAGTAGCTAAGTGGAAAGATACCATAATGGAAATGTATATAAGACCAGAGACCTTATTTAGCCATAAATTTGAATCCTATGTTAATGAAAACATATCTGTAAAAAATCAAAGTGATGTTTACCAGTGTAAAAAGAGCGACAATAATAGCAGTAATAATTATATGTATTCTGACTATACCACGTATGACGACAGCAATCGTGAAAGAAAAAAACATGAAAATGCAAGGTATTGGAATCCAATCTGTGAATTTTAATTAGTCTGATAATGCGTTTATAGGTGGAATGAATTTATATATTTTATAGATGATAATGTGTTTCTAGCTAACATGTATTTACACATTTTACAACTGACCATGCATTTATACCTTTTTATAGCTGATAATGCATTTCTAACTAGTAATATATTTATATCTTTTATAATTAAAAGTATATTTCTAACTGACAATATCGTTGAAATCTAATATAAAAATAAAAGACTTAATAATATTAAAATATAAAACTTAAGAGGAAAGCGAGATTAATTTATATGGTTAAATCAAAAGCTGTTGAAATAGAGCAGGCTATTTTAGGCACAATTATTTTAGACAATAAATTAAACTACAAACTAGATGACTTAAATGAAAATATGTTTATGAACTCTACATGCATTGAAATATTTAAAATCATGAAAGAACTTAGAAAAGAAAATATAATAATTGATGTAGCAACTGTAAAATCAAAGATAGATGAGAAATCTTTAGCAATTAAAATGAGTAGTTTAACTAGTGTAATTACATGGGGTCAAACTTTTGGTATTGATGGTTATATAAAAATTTTAAAAGAAAACTTAGCAAGAAGAAGCATAAATCAAAATTGTCAAAGACTCTTGGAAGGCATAAACTTTGGAGAAAATATTGATACTTGCATCTATAAATTTGAAAATAATATAAGAAAAATCTTGGACAAAGATACTTATGAAAATGATGATGTACATAGCATAGCAGAAAAAGTCCTTGATTTTTTAGAAAGTAAAAAGGATGTTGGATTTAAGTTTGGGATAAGTTTGCTTGATTCGACTATAGGAGGTCTTTTTAAAGGAGAGCTAACGACAATAGCAGCTAAATCAGGGGTTGGAAAGACTGCTTTAGCTCTTCAAATAATGTTAAATTCGGCCAAGCAAGGGAAAAAGACTCTATTTATAAGTAGAGAAATGACAAGTGAGCAAGTGTTTATGAGAAATATATGCAAGATAACAGGAGTAAGTACAAGAAATATGAAATCTAAAGAGATAAGTGAAAGTGATTGGAAACTAATTGTAAATGCAATAGGAGATTTACGTGAGAATAACTTAATTTATATAAATGACAAGATAGACACAATCAGTGCAATTAGAAAGAGGATAAGGCAAATAAAGCCAGACTTATTAATTGTTGATTATGTGCAACTTCTTACATCTCAAAAAAGTATGGAAAAAAGAGAAAGAGAAGTAGCCACTTTTTCTAGAGAATTAAAAAGTATGACTTTGGATTTTGATATACCAATAATTCAGTTAAGTCAATTAAATGATGAAATGAAAGATTTTAGACCTTATGGAGATAGACCTATGAGGGATAGTAAAGCCATCTACCACGATAGCAACAATGTGGTTTATATACATCAATTAAAAGGGAGTGATTATGAAGAAGCAGTAAAAGATATAAGAGAAAGTGAGGAATTAGTTAGAGAAGCAGAGTACAGGGGAATTAAGATTGTTGATTTAATAGTTGCGAAGTGTAGGGATGGACAGACTAGGCATAAGCATTTTTGTTACTATGGGGATAGGTTGCATTTTCAAGAACTAAATTATTAGAGTAATGAGATAGCCATAACAAGCTTATTGAAAGTCGAAAAATAATATAAAATATGAGGTGAAAAGATGTTAGAATTAGAGGAAATCATAGAATTGCTTGAAGAACACAATATAGAAGTGAGTATTCCAAAGGAGTTACATAAGTATAATTTATTGGAGTATCTGAAATTGTGTCAACAAAGTGGGGGAACATATTTTTATATTAAGACAGTGGAGGGTGCTTTAAAAGAGGCTAGAAATGAGCTTATGATTAAATTGTTTAATGGAAAAAATTATATGGAATTAGCTAGAATGTTTGATATGAGTGTTATTAATGTCAGGTACATTGTTAGAAAAAAATAGATATATTGTGGATAAGGTAAGTGTGATGTGTATAAAGTTACGACTATAATTAAGTTTAAACTGTGAATAATAGAGTAAGAATGTGTATAAAGTTATGATTATTTGAACAACTCAATGTCGTTTATTTACTTAAAATCCTTCTACAATTAGAGTATAATTTCTAATCTCGATATCTTATGTGATTAAGTCACAGATAAAAAGTAAATATATTGTTATAATTCTTATAGATTAATAATACAGGGAGGTTATTATGTCTAATAAAAAAAAGAAGTATGCAAATATTTTAGAAAATGAGTGTGTAGCCTGTGGTAGCTGTATAAAAGTCTGTCCAAGGAGAGCTATCTCAGTACCATATGGTATTAGTGCAAAAATTGATAGAGACTTATGTGTTGGATGTGGTATTTGTAAGAAGGTATGTCCAGCATCTGTGATTGAGATTATAACAATATTAAAAGAGGAAGAAGGTAAGTGTCATGAATAATAAAAAACACTGGTATGACTATTTATGGATTTTTTCTTCTATATATTTGATATTGGGATTTGTAAATATTATTTTCGCTTGGATTGGGTTAATTTGTTTCTTTGTTCCATTGCTTATTTCTATTATTAAAGGAAATAAAGCGTACTGCAATAAGTATTGTGGAAGAGGACAGCTGTTTAATTTGCTTGGAAATAAATTAAAGTTGTCAAGAAATAAAGATATTCCTAAATTTATTAGAAGTAAGTGGTTTAGATATGGTTTTTTGACATTTTTTATGGTGATGTTCGCTAATATGCTTTTTTCAACTTATCTAGTGTTTGAGGGTAGTAGAAATTTTAAAGAGGTAGTGACTTTGCTTTGGACTATAAAGATGCCTTGGCAATGGGCATATCATGGGACTTTAGTTTCACCTTGGGTGGTACAGTTTGCGTTTGGTTTTTATAGTGTTATGCTTACATCAACTGTTCTTGGATTGATTACGATGATACTATTTAAGCCTCGTTCATGGTGTGTTTATTGTCCTATGGGTACTATGACTCAGATGATATGTAAGGCAAAGAGTAAGTCTATATAGATAGAATTTATGTGAATATGTAAGGAGTATAGATAGAGTTTGTATAAAATAAACTTGTCTATGCTTCTTTTTTATGTGTAAGGGCATTAATTAAGTAGAAAAATTAAAAAGAGTAGATACAAGGAATTTAGATAGCAATAATAATTAAATAATAAGATAGAATATAAAGCAATGAAAGAGGCAGAAAGGGAAAGAAAAAGAGGGTGAAGGAGATAGGAAAATAACTATATAATAGGTAAAATATGTAGGAATTATATGTTATAATAGTTTTAGCAAGAAGATGTAATCTACAATTTATAGAGTGGAGTTCATACAAAAGCTTATCCTCCCAACGTATAGAAGGGAGGTGAGTATGTGTGGATAATTTTTTACAAGGTGTACTAGCAAGTTTAGTTGCCAGTTTAATAGTTTACTTAACTGATAAATTGTTTAAAAAAGTAAAAAGCCACTCTGGCAGGAGTGACTTTAGTTTTGAACTAAAGATTAAGTTCAAAAAGAAACACTAATTTACGAACTCCACTCTACTGCAAATAGATTGTAGTTCTTCTTGCTTTTATTATATCACAAATTAGAAAAAATATGTAAAGTACTTGTTTTAATCGCAGGTACTTTTTTATGTAAAAATAAATTTGCATACAGCCTTTTTGGTATACAGAATTAGTAAGTTTGAAATAACATTCATATAAAAACTTTAGTTGACTTTAAAATCAATATATTGAAGGCATTTTAAAGTCAATTATTAACTTTTCATGATTTCTAAAGTATTTTATATCATCCATATCATGAGTAATTATTATAGCACTCTTATTTTCCATCTTTCTTATTACAAAATCCATAACCTTATACTTAGTTTCTGTATCCAGCCCTTTAAATGGCTCATCCATTATAAGCAAGTCAAAATCATATAATAAAGCTCTTAATATTGCAACCCTCCTTTTCATACCACCACTTAATTCCCTTACTCTTTTATTCATACAACCATTTAAGCCCAATACCTCTAAGGCACTTTCAATTTCTGAATTACCCAGATTTTCACATACCAACTTTATATTCAATGACACACTTAGATTTTCACACAAACTATCATCTTGGAATACTGCACTAATCTTTTTATTACTAATACCTACAATTTTTCCGCTATCTGCTTTCTCCAAACCCATTAATATTCTTATCAATGTTGTCTTACCAATACCAGAGGTTCCTGTTATAAATGAGATAGCATTATCTTTAAATACATTATTAAAATTATCTAAAACAACCTTATCATTATATTTTTTACTTAGATTCTCAATTACTATATCCATTTAGTTTATCTCCAATCTTTTTAATAAATAGTCTATTAATGATAAAAATCCCTTTTGAAAGCAAATACTTATTATAATGATAACTATAGTCCATGCAAATAAATCTGGTGTATTTAAGTATACTTTAGCTTTGTATAAGTTTTCACCTATAGAATTAGCAGGCATTCCTATTATCTCTGCTGCTATTCCAGATTTCCAACATAGACCTAAAGAAACACTACATGCTGCTCTTAGATATGGTGCTACCTCAGACAAATATATGTACCTTATTTTTTTTATCTTACTGACTTTAAATACTTTTGCCATATCATTTAACTCTCTAGATATACTATTTATTCCATCTAGGATATTTCTATATACCACTGGCAATACCATCAAGAAGGATATAAAAATAGACAGGTTCTTTGAAGATATCCATATTAGAGATAATATTATGAACGAAGCTACTGGTATAGATTGTATTGTAAGTATTAAGGGTTCAATAAGTATCCTAAAATTTTTTTTATTAGATGCTATTATGGCAGATATTATTCCAATGATAAAGGCTAATATAAATCCTGTTGTTATTTTCAGAAAAGAAAAGAGTATAGATTGCCAAAACTCAAACTTCATAGATAATTCGAATAACCTTTTCAAAGATGAAAAAGGAGATACTAAAAGTATCTCCTGACCAATTATCATACTACTTATTTGCCAAACGATAAGCCAAAAGATTATTGCTAGTATATGAGTTTTACTAATTTTCTTGTGTATAGTAGAAATCTTCACCTGGCATCTTTCCTCCTATTGACTTTGGATTAGCATCATAAAGTACTTGTAAGTATCCACTTAATTTATCTTTCATTGTATTGCCTTCTATAAATGTTATATTACACTTTGGAATTGCTTTTTTTGCTATCTGTGCTGGAACTATTTCATTTTCCTCAATAAGTTTTGAAGCTTCTTCTATATTATTGTTTGTAAAATCAACTGATTTCTTATATTCTTCTAAGAAACTTTTAACCTTTTCTGGATATTTATCAACAAACTCTTTTCGTGCAACAACAACTCCTGTTACTAAAGCACTTTCAGTATTTTTATCTTTATTTAAAGTATCCCATTCTTTTGTCAAATCCAAAGCTACTCTTAAGTTATCACTCTTAGTCAATGCTGTTGTTACAAAAGGTTGGGGAAGTAGTGCTATTCCATTTTTATCGTTTAATAATGCCGCCAAACATTCTGTATGTTCTGATTTGTATTCTATGTTGACATCTTTAGTTGGGTCAATTCCATTTTCTTTCAATATGTAATTCAAAGCATATTCAGGAGTAGAGCCTTTACCACTAGAATAAATAGTTTTGCCTTTTAAATCATTTACATTGTTTATAGAATTTCCATTCTCAATTATGTATAAAACTCCTAAAGTATTAATGGCTAGTGTTTCTATTTCACCATTGCTATTATTATATAAAACAGATGATAGATTTGCGGGAATAGCAGCAATATCTAGTTCTTTATTAACAAGCTTAGGTGTAATTTCGTCAACAGAATTTGCTATTGAAAATTCATAATCTTTTTCTTTCTTATCCTTTTCATCGCCAATCATCTTAACCATTCCCATTCCTGTAGGACCTTTTAGTGCTGTCACCTTTGCAACTACTTTAGTTTCTTCTTTTGTTTGTTTTTCTGGTGGGTTTGATGCACAACCTACCAATGAAATTATTATTAATGATGCCAGTAATAATATTGATAATTTCTTTTTCATAAAACCTTCCTCCTAGTATTTAATTTTATATAGAATCTGTTATTTAAGTTTATATTTCATATAGAATTTGTGTTAACTTTTCTTTATTCAATATTTTTATACACTTTTTACCAAACTCTAAACAATTTTCATTTTGTAATGATTGTAATTCCCTATATAAAGATGCTCGACTTACACTAATCCTTTTACTTAACTCCTCCTTAGAACATTCTAATAGGATAGTGTCATTTTTGCTAGTTTTTTCTAGTAAATATTCAATAACTTTCTTTTTACTAGACTGTATATTTAAAAACTCTATCTTTCTCAGTAAAAATTGTATTTTTCTATTACAATATCTTGAATACTCTAAAGCTACAGAAATGTCCAACTTCATCATATCTATAAAGCATTTTTTTGGATAAAAAACTACATAAACATCACTTTTGCATTTTAGTACAGTATCTAAGGATTCTTCATCAAATATATTAGAAATTCCAAAAACATCTCCTTCCTTTAGAATAGACATGTTAACTTCAGTTCCATCACTCGATATACAATAGATGGATACTTGTCCTGCTTTAACTACACCTACATAATATTCTTTATCAAAAAAATCACTTATAAATTGACCTTTTTTATAACTCTTTGCTTTTATCTTATCTTCTACAATGTATCTTTCAGAAAATAACTTACTATTTATTAGTACTTCCTTCTCATTCAAAGTCATCACCTTTTCTGATAAATATTCACTTTGATTGCAATAATATCACAGTATTTACCAAAATTCAATAATATTGATAATTATTTTCAATCAAGTTTATTTATTAATTGTCTCATCTGATACAATTTTTAGTAGTTTTTAATGCTATCATATCTCTTAACAAAATATGAAAGGAGACTTTACATAAGCCATGAAAACTATATTAATTTCTGGGTCATCCTCTGTAGGGAAGACCGCTTTAATAAAACATTTAATTCCATATCTTAAGTCTAATGGGCTTAACCCTTCAATATGTAAGATAGATTGTCTAGCTACTGATGATGATTTAATATATAAAAAATTGAATATACCTTATATTGTTGGACTTAGTAAAGACATATGTCCAGACCATTTTCTTATATCAAACATAAACGAACTTATACTTTGGGCTAAAAATAAAAGTAGCGATATTTTACTAATAGAAACTGCTGGGCTTTGCAATAGGTGTTCACCTGCAACAAATAAAACACTACACATATGTGTATGTGATTGTACATCTAGCTTTAAGACTCCTCAAAAACTAGGTCCTATGTTAAGTGAAAGTGATGCCATAGTTCTAAGTAAAATAGACATGGTATCACAAGCAGAAAGAGAGATAATATCATTCAATATAAAAAAAATAAATCCTAATTCTAATATATTCTTTATAGATGGATTAGTTGGTTTTGGTGTAGAGCTAATTTCAAACTATATAAACAATGCTAATATTCTAAACAATGACGAACATTTATTGAGACATACAATGCCAAGTGGGGTGTGTTCTTATTGTATTGGAGAATGTAGAATTGGTGATGAATTCCAACAAGGCATAGTTTCTAAAATGAATTTTAGAGGTGAATTTTAATGAAAAGTATAACCATATATCCTGGAAAAAACAAACTTGGTAATACAGAGAACTTTGAATCTCTAACTTTTTATAGAGGTCATATTTATTCCATTGTAGGTAATACTGGTTCTGGTAAAAGCAGGTTAATCAAAGATATAGATCAGTTTGTCAATAAAGATTCTTTGACTAATCGAAAAGTAGTCATTGATAATATGGAAGTTGCTATTGAGGAAAGAAATAAATTTTCTACAAATCTCATTTCTCATCTTAGCCAAAATATGAGGTTTGTTCTTGATTCTACAGTCGAGGAATTTTTAGTTATACATAAAGAATGTAAAAACAATACTTCTGTCTCAATAAAAGAAGTACTAGATGTAGCAAATTCCATAACAGCAGAACCTATTTCCCTATCTCAAGACCTTACATCATTGAGTGGGGGACAGACACGTGCCTTAATGATTGCAGATGTTGCTCTCATTTCAAATAATCCTATTGTTTTGATAGATGAAATAGAGAATGCTGGAATAAATAAAAATGTTGCTTTAGACATCTTATTGAAAAGTGATAAACTGATTTTTATAGTTACTCATGACCCTCATACAGCACTTATAGCAGAGAAGCGTATAATAATGAAAAATGGTTCAATCTTCAAAGTAATCAATAAGACTAACGAAGAAAAAGAAATCTTAGGCAAACTTAAAGATATATATGAATTTCAACTAGAATGTCAATATAAATTAAGAAAAGGAGAGACTCTTCATGAAAAATGTTAGGTTGTATTGGAGCAATATTTGTATACTTCATAAATATGAGAAAAACTATTTAGATAATTTAATTATGTCTTTAAAAGAGAAGGATATTAATTTAGAGGTAACTTATTTTGGTATAGGTTATCCTTACAAACTTAATGAATATTTAAAAAAACCAGACGCTTTAATTCCAGATATTATAGTTTCTACAGATTTAGAAGTGTATGAAGACAAGAATATCTATTCAAGGTTTTCAAGTAACTTATATCCATTATCGAATTATTTCAATATTAAGAGTGAGATTAAATCATCATCTATATATTTTGATGAAAGATTACTTCCATTTTTAGTTATACCATTAGTATTTTCTTATAACCAGAATTACAAGGGTTTGATAGATTCTATAAAAAACGTAATTGACACTGATACAAAAACTGTCATTGGTGGTATAAATAACTCTGGTGCGAAATCTGTTGTTAAAGCCATTTGGAGTAGGTATGGAAAAGAGTATGTAGAGAGATTTTTGTCCAATTCAACTATACTAGATATGCCAATACAATCATTTAATGATGTAAAAAATGGTTCGGATAGATTAGCTATAACTCCTAGTATATATGCAAAGCGTGCTAATAATAAAGATTTATTTATGTCATATCCTGATGACGGGGCTATAGCATTGCCATCTTATATTACTGCAAGTAAATCATTAGACGAAAAGACTATGTTAGAGGTATTAAAATCTCTTGTATCTAAGGAGTTTTGTAATTCTTTTGTGAAGTCTGCATCATTACTATCTTGCATCTATGATACTATAGAGGATAGTCTTATTAAAGATAATCAGCATAAGTTTTTATATCCTTCTAAAAAATGGTTAGATACAGTTACGACTGAAGAATTTTTTGAGGTTTATAATATGTATATATAATATATTTATTTTTACTTATTGTTTGTATGTTATTGTTTGTGACTAATAGTATTTTATATTTATGGATATATATAATTAGGCTAAGTAATCTTATTGAATCATCTTAGAGGAGAATTGTTTCAATGTCTAATGGTACTGTCGATTAATTATAATATTCATAGTCGATATAATTATAATGTGAGTTTTGTTTTTTAACAGAGCAATTATCATATAGATTAGGGGTTCTTAGGAACTCCTTTTCTGTTTTTATATAAAAAAAGAAGAAGATTCAAATTTTTATTTTGAGACATCACCTTTTATCATGGTAAAATGAGAGTATAAGATATTGATACAATACATATATATCGTTATGTGAATAATTTATCAGATATACTAAGTTCCAAGTCATTAAAAATTTACATCAATATAATGAAACTTGTATTTAAAAGTGCTTTTGATTTAAAAATAATAAGAATCCAACTAAAGGAGTAGATTTAGTTAAATCAAAACAAATTTAAAATAAAAATTATGATGAAGAGTAAATAATAAAACTATTAGAAGTATGCAAAGATACTGAATTAGAACTTCACATAAACTTAAATATTAGTCTGGGTATGAGAACATCCAAAATATTACGTCCGTCATGGGAGAATGTAGATTTTGAAAGAAAAACAATTTCAATTGAGAAAATTACTGCAAAAGTAAATAGTAAAGTAATTCTGAGGTGAATATTTTTAAAATCCTGTGAGTAGAAAATTGAGTGTCACTCTGAAGACATTATTTTGTGTGAAAAAATAATATAAAAAATAGACTAACAAAAGGAGGTTTTATGATATGAAAAATGAGATAGTAGTCATTGCTCCCTCTAAGTTATTTTCAGATACTGTATATGAAGTACTTGAAGAATTACATATAAAAATTCCATCATACATTGCTACAGGTAAAGAAACTATAGAACTAGCAGATAACATAATTAACTTAGGCACTAAAGTAATAATTACTCGTGGACAAAATGTTGATTTATTGCGTAAACATGTCTCAATTCCTATAGTGGATGTTGGATACAAATACGAAGACATATTTTATTCATATAAAAAAGCACTTAAGTATTCTTCAAAAATAGGATTTATAGGTTTAGAATCATCATATAAAACTGCTAAACGATTTAAAGAAATCTCCAATTTTGATTTAGAAATACCTAAGTTAAATTCTCTTTCTGAATTTGAAGATACAATAAAAGAATTAATTGATAATGGCACTGAGATTTTCATAGGTGGTAAAACAACAAAAGAAATCACCTCTAAATACAATAAACTCTGTATAGAGACTGAAGTTGAAAAGTCTTCTATTCATGCGTCTATCAATGAAGCAATTCATCTATATAACATAGGAATTGAAAAGAGAATAAATAACTCTATTACAGAAGAAATTCTAGAATGTACACATAGTGGTATAATTGCCATTGATAAAAATCACTCACCACTTTTTATAAATAATCAAGCAAAAAGGTTACTATTTAACCAAGTTGATAAATTTATAAAAGATTATTTAACTTCTGGTGATATTTCAGATTCACTAAAAAATGGGCACTCTCTATGTAACAATATAATTAATTTTAAAGGTTCTTCCCTTACATTTGATTGTTTCCCGATTATAATTGATAGTTTGCATTTTGGATGTGTTGCAACCATACAAGATATCGAAAATATTCAATCAACAGAAAAAGAAATAAGAGAGAGTTTAATTTCAAAATCTCATTGTGCAAAGAACAATTTTAACGATATATTGGGTTCAAGTGATGCATTAATGCACTCGGTAAACATGGCTAAGAAATTTGCTAAATCTAATTCTACAATCATAATTACGGGTGAATCTGGTACTGGAAAAGAAATATTTGCTCAAAGTATTCATAACTATAGCAATAGATTTAATGGACCTTTTGTGGCTATAAACTGTGCAGCTATACCTGAAAATATACTTGAAAGTGAATTATTCGGATATGTAAAGGGAGCTTTTACAGGTGCTAGAAATGAAGGGAAAGCAGGTGTCTTTGAATTGGCACATAATGGGACTATATTTTTAGATGAAATTGGAGAAATTTCTAAAGATGTTCAAGTCAAACTACTTCGAGTATTACAGGAGAGGGAAGTCACTAGAATAGGGGATACTAAAGTTGTACCTATTAATGTAAGAGTTATAACAGCTACTAATAAAGATTTAGTGGAGCAGATTGATAATAATAATTTTAGAGAAGATTTATTTTACAGACTTTGTGTGTTGAAGTTAGATTTACCTCCTCTTAGAGAGCGAAAAGAAGATATCGAACAACTTACATATGCTATTATATCTCATTATAACAAACCAGTGTCAATATCTGATTCTGCACTTAAAATTTTAAGTAGATATGACTTTCCTGGTAATATAAGACAATTAAAAAATATAGTAGAAAGACTAGTAGTTATGTGTGATGATAATTTTATAGATGAGTACTTAGTTTCTGAAATTTTAACTTCTGAGCCACATTTTCGAAAGGATATAAGTTTAACTCCTACAATAGATTATTCTCCTATTTTGGAAGAGAATAAAATCGTAGATTATGAAAAAAAATTAATTCTTGAGACGTTAGAGAAAAATAATGGAGTAAAATCTGTTACTGCAAGTCAGTTGGGTATCAGTGCTACTACTCTTTGGCGTAAACTTAAAAAGTATCAACTTTCAGATTAAATATTTATTGAATAAAATAAAAGAGGCTGTTACATAACAATTTAGAATTGTTGTGTAACAGCACCTGTTATTTTAAAATTTTTATATATAAATATTTTATATACATAGAGTAGAAGTCATTTATTACTAAACTCTGTAAACATCATCTATAATTTGTACACCTTTTTTTTCTAATGTCTCATTTACCCATTCTCTATTTGCAGTTCCTTCAGAAGCCTTTACCACTTTAGCATGGTCTTGTTTAGCATTTGCTTCTGCTTTATCAATAAGGTCTACTGCATCATTTTTAGGGATTACGATTACACCATCTTTGTCTCCTAATATTATATCTCCTGGATTAACAGCAATTCCTCCTATAGATATAGGTACATTCACTTCACCAGGACCTTCTTTATATGGGCCACCTGGAGTAGTTCCTGTAGCATATATTGGACAACTAGACTTTGATATAACATCAATATCTCTTATTGGACCATCTATTACAATTCCTGATACTTTTTTGAAATCTGCAAGATATTTGTACATGATTTCTCCCATGATGGCTTGTGTTCTATCTCCATTATTAGATAGTATTATTACATCGCCTTCTTGAGCTATATTAAGAGCTTGATGAAGCATTAAATTATCTCCTGGTCTTGATTTTACTGTTAACGCAACTCCACACATTTTGTTTTTTGGTGAAGACATTAACTTTATTTCTGAACTTAATGCACTTGACCTATACATACAATCTCCTACATTAGCTGCTGGTAATACACTAAATCTTTTTACAAGTTCTTTATCTGGTAAATCTCTTTTTAAATATACTCTATTTCCTATTGTCATTTTAAGTTCCTCCTAATAAGTGTTTATTGTTTACTAATCATTGTATATCGTTGCATTGTCCCAATCTATTGATTTTACTGGCCAAGTAGGGTTTTTACCTTCAAATACCTCATTAACTCCAATTGCAGAGTGTAAAGAGGCTCTATTGGTAGCTTCTTTAGTTGCTGCTCCTATATGAGGAGATACCACAACATTATCTAAATACAATATAGGGTTTTTAGAATCTACTGGCTCTTGTTGTAATACATCTAAGCCAGCACCTGCTATAATATTATCTCTACATGCTTCATATAAAGCTTGTTCATCTACAACACTTCCTCTTGCTGCATTTATAAAAAATGCTGTTTCTTTCATCATACTAAACTGTTCTTTTCCTATAAAATGTTTAGTGACAGAAGTTGTTGGACAGTGAACAGAAACAAAATCACTTTCTTTATATATTTTGCTTATATCTCTAGTTACTTCTACACCTTGTGGGAAGTCTTTAGATGGTTTATATGGGTCATATGCAACCACTTTCATATTGAATCCATCCATACACATCTTAGCAACTCTTGAGCCTATGTTTCCACATCCAATAATTCCTACAGTTTTTCCATCAAGCTCACATTTAGGAGTTCTCAGCTTAGCTTTATAATAGTCCTCTATAAAACTTTTTCTTACTTTTGTATAATTTCTAGAGCAGTATAACATATACATTAGTGTTACTTCTGCAACAGAAGTACTATTTGCTACTGGACAATACAATACTTGAACACCAAATTCTTTTGCTGCATCTAAATCTACAGTATCAAATCCTGCTCCATGACGTACTATTACTTTTAAGTTATCAGCAGCTTCAAATACCTCTCTTGTTATTTTAGATAACCTAACTATAATTGCATCAATACCTTTTATATCATTTATTATATCTTTAGTCTCCATGCCTGAACCAGTTATCAGTTCATGTCCTCTACTTTCTAAGTAATCTCTTCCTTCTTGCATTATTTCTTGTGGTAATAATATTTTCCAACCCATTTTTTTCCTCCTAATTAATTTTCATATATGTAATCTGGGGCACAATATACTATAAATCCATTTTTAATTGTCATTTCTGTTTTTAATAATTTATCTGCCTCGAATTTACTACCTTTCCAATCTGTATAAGTTTGTTTAACATCCATAATGTCAAATATTGCTACATCTGCATTTGCACCTTCTGATAGACATCCTATCTGATTTTCCATTTTCATAAGTTTAGCTGGATTTTGTGTTGTCATTTTTACAACATCATATAGACTTATTCCCATACATATGTATCTAGACATAAGATTTGGTAGAGAGAATATAGGTCTTCTAAACATGCTTTCCAATACCAAATCTGTACTACAAATATCAGCTATAAATCCTTGTTCTTTTGCTTTTTGCATGACTTCAAAATCACCATGTTTTCTACCTTCTCCTGTATCAAATATAATTCCTCTTTCTCTTGCTTTCTTTACACATTCGTATAAATTGCCATTTGAGTCGAGGATAGTGTTTTGAACACCTTGATATACATGTTCAAATATATCTCCTGGTCTTAAGATATTTAACACATCCTCTGTAGGAACTGGTAAATTTGTACAATGTACCTCAACAGGGCATCCTATTTTTTCAGCTATTTTAATAGTCTCCTTTAATGGCTCTATTCCTAGACCTTCTACTAAATTTTCACTTAATCTTATTTTTAGACCTAATATATTATCTTTATTTTCATTGTATATTCGTTCTATTTTTTCATGATTGAAATACTTTGGGTCAATACATTCATGATAGCTAGTAGTTACTAATCCCGCTGAACAAACTTGTAAGAAACTTTTTATATTTACTTTACTTCTAGCCACAATTGAAGATTTAAAGAGTTGGTAGTTTGCTACTCCTGCTGAACAATCAATTGCACTAGTAACGCCTGTTGGAAGATATGTGCTATCTGGATATATACCAATTTCAGTTCCATCTGCAAACATATGAGCATGTGCATCAATCAGCCCTGGAAAAACAAATTTACCTCTTGCATCTATTGTGTGTTTTGCCTTATCACCATGTTTATATTCAGTTACTTTTCCATTGTATATAGCAATTGTTTTATTGCCATTTACATTATTTTTAGGGTCTATTACGTGTCCATTTACAATAAGTAAATCTAGCATAATTATTCATCTCCAATATATAAATTTAATGTGTACTTACCATAATCCAATTATTTTCCAGTAAGGTAAGCCTATTACTAAGAATATTGCTAATGCAACCATTACCATGATAGTGCCTACTTTCCAGAAATCTTTTTGAGATACATATCCTGATGCAAAGGCTATAAGACCAGCTCCATTTCCATAATGAGTCAATAAAGCTCCATAACTTGCAAAGAATGCTAGCAATAATGTAACTACCATCGGATTTGCTTTAGTAGATAAAACTATTGCAAATAGTACAGGATAAAAAGATGCTACAAATGCACTGTTTGATACAAAGAAGTATCTAACTGCCAAACTCACTAACAATAGTACTATTGTAACTAATAATCCATTTACATCTGATAGATTTAATACTGTACCTAATTTATCAGCTAACCAAGTGTAAAAACCTGCATCAGCTAATGAGCCAGCAATACCATAAAATGCACCATACCATATAAATATATTCCATGCTCCTTTAGCACCAATAACATCATCCCAATCTAAAATGCCTGCTATAAGGACTAATGCTAAGAATACAAATCCTACTACCTGCATATTTAAGTTTATAAAAGGTATTTTTTCGCCAAACATCCATCCAAGAATTGCAAGAATAAAGAATACAACTAGTATCTTTTCATGTTTTGTAATAGTACCTAATGATTCCAAATCTTTTCTTATCTGTGGTTTAATATCTGTTAAATGAGTTAAACCTGGTTTGTATATCTTATATACTATAAGTGGTGCTACTAGTAAGAATAAACCTGCTGGTACGATTGATGCCATAAACCAAGTTCCCCAAGTTAAGTTAACACCTAACATACTTGCTGCCAAAGAAACTGTTATCGCATTGGTTGCCATACCTGTCAAAAATAATGCTGCTGTTCCTTGAGATACTACATATGTTAATACTGTTAAATATGCACCTAATTTTTTAGGTTCATCATCAGGTTTAGAACCTGCACCTTCTGCTATATTTCTAAATATAGGGTATATAATAGTTGTTCTAGATGAATTTGAACCTGTAGCAGGGCTAAGTATTAAATCACTTATCATCATTAGGTATCCAAGTCCTAAGGTAGAATCTCCTGCTCTTAGCAAAAGGTTGTATGCCATACGTTTTCCTAATCCTGTCTTTACAAAAGCTGTACAGACAATAGTTACAACAACTAAAAACCAAGTCATCTTATCTGAATATCCATGAAGTAGTATTGACTCATCCATAAACATAAGTGCTACACCTACAATGATTAAAGTAATGATTGGTTCTTTAAATGGTTTAATAATAAGACCTGCTAGTAAACCTAGATATAAAGCAACAATATCCCAAGTTTCTTTTTTTAATCCTTGTGGTGCAGGTAAATTCCATATAATTATTGGTATAGCTGCAACAAGTAAGAATTTCATCAACTGTTTTTTATTCATTTTCTTCTCCTTATTTAATTTTAGATTTATACTAAATTATAAAAGCACGAAATATGCCAACTTTTTAGATTAATAATATTTTATTTGTTTTTTTATGTGATTTATTGTAATTTAACTGTTAATCAAATTACTTTGATACAATTTTATTAAAATATTTTTTTCTAGTTTGATAAAATAACATTATATTTCTTTATATTATATTTCAAATAGAAATAGAATATTTCAATTTGAAATGCAATATTTCCGATTGAAATATAGTGTTTGAATTGTTAACATAACAATAAAAGATATATATTCTTATATTATTGATGAAATGGATAGAGAAGTTTCAGGTAAAGTCGCAGGTAAGTTATACTAATCATAAGAGTAAACTTTAAAAAAAATTTAAACTTATTTTCATATTACTACTTATTTCATATTACTAATAGAAGTAAAACAAAGGTATTTTATTAGCAAATAAAAGTTCAAATTAAATTTATCAGTATTTATAAAAGTGGAAGGCAATTATATGGAGAATAAGATTAAATTAATGAAGAATTGATAGAATAAAAAAAGGTGCTTACATTATGAATAAAAGTGGAAATTTTAAAGAAGAAGTTGAAGAAAGAGATAAAAAGGAGATGATTCAAATTCTTATTTTGAAACATCTCCTTATAATGTTAAAGAACGAAGTCTATCTTTATCCAATACTTTTACACCACCACGAGATACAGACACAAGACCTTCTCTAGCAAAATATTTCAACATTCTAGACACAACTTCTCTAGCACTTCCCATATACTTAGCAATTTGCTCATGAGTCATATTTATAGTAGTATTATTGTTTTTAGTTATTTCATCAACTAAAAAAGATGCCAAACGCTTATCAAAACTCATAAAAAGGATTTGTTGCATTGCCCACATAACATCAGAAAAACGTTCAGTGGCTAGCTTATATGAGAACAATTCTGCGTGAATATTTTCTGTAGACAATTTTGAGAAAACAGAAGAACTAATTTGTATAATATCGCAATCTGTCTCAGCATCCACATATACATCAAAAGTTATTGTGTTTAGAATGCATGATGCTGATAAGATACATACATCACCATTATCAAGACGGAAAAGTGTCACCTCACGCCCTTCATCTGAAAGTATGTATGTACGTATTGTTCCAGACTTTATAATCAAAATACCAATACAATCACTATCACCACAATGAATTGAGTTTCCTTTTTTAAAGTGGGATATATTGGCTGAAGAGATTAATAAGCTTTTTTGTGAGTCAGTGAGTTTATCCCAAAAAGATAAACTTTGTGTAAGTATATCAATATCGTTTTGTGAAAGCATATAGTTATTCCTTTCCTAAAATAATTATAATCCAATAATACAAGTGAATAGATAAAATAACAAGTAGTTTGTGAAAAAGGATTATTCAATTGTATATTAATAGTATGATTTGTGTAGAAAATATATGTTAATATATATTATTGCCTATTTGTAAGTAGATTAAGTCATATTAAGCATGTAAATTAATGAATTATAATATACATATCTTGTAAGCTGAAAGAGCTGTTTGATAAAGAATTTATCATACAATTCTTTGAGCCTACAAAATGCATGAAATAATTTTATATCTTTTCTGATGGTAGATTTGTATAACTAATATATATATTAGATTTGTATAACTAGAACATATCTTGAAGTATATTTATTTAGAAGAAATAGAATTTATTTTTAAAATATGAAGCTCTTTATGTAGTTTTATTGCCATAAAACCTGCGATTATTGCAGCAGCAAAATCAGCTATTGGTTGTGCATATAAAATACCATTTAATCCCCAAAATATAGGAAAAATCAAGATTATAGGAATAAAACATATACCTTGTCTACACATACCCAGTAACCCACCTTCCTTTGCTTTTCCTAGTGCAAGGAACAATGTAGAATATACTGTATAAAAACCAAATAACATAAATGAAAATCCATTTGCTCTAAGAGCCTTACTACCATTTTCAATTAATAACACATCACCACTTGTAAATTGTGAAATTATAGCTGTGGGAAAAAACACCATTACAAGACCAAGTACTACACAAAATAGAGTAGTCCATGCTATAGATGTTTTTATTGCTTGGTGTAATCTATCATAGTTCTTTGAGCCAAAATTATAACCAGCAATTGGTTGGAAGCCTTTTATAAACCCAAATACGATAAGACTCCCCAAAGACATTATTCGTGTTACTGCACCCATTCCAGCTATCACAGAGTCACCATATTTTGTAGCTTCCATATTAGTTAATGTGATAGCGAGACTAGTCAATAACTGGAATATTAAAGTAGGTACACCAATCTTTAAAATTTCTGACATGATTTCATTTGAAAAACAACATTCTTTAATTCTAAAACTAAACATACTTTTCTTGCTAAAAATGTACCTGATATAAACAAGTGTTGAAATCATCTGAGAAAGAGCAGTTGCAATGGAAGCACCTTTTACACCCATGCCAAAGGTATAAATGAATATTGGGTCTAAAACTATATTAAGCAATGCACCTAATAGCATAGCGCACATGGTTGTTTTAGCAGCTCCTTCACTTGTGACAATATTAGTCATAGTGACATTAAATACATTAAAAATAGATGATACGACATAGATACTAGCATAAGACATTGCATAAGGCATAATACTTTTTGTAGCTCCTAATAATTTTAAAACAGGATTGAGAAGAATCATAATGACAATAATAAATAATATACCAACTATTATACTGCTGTAAATAGCTGTACTAGCAACTTTGCCTGCTTTTTCCTTATCTCCATGACCTAGGAGTCTGGCAATGTAGGAAGCAGCTCCATTTCCAAATAATAATCCTAATCCCACAATAATCTGACCTAGTGGAAATGCAACGGATATAGCACCCATTTGACTTGTTCCAAGACCACCTACAAAGTATGCATCTACCAAATTGTACAATGCAGTTATCATCATACCTATCATAGTAGGTAATCCCATAGATAACAAGGCTTTTGGTATTGGGGCAGACCCTAATAATTCAATTTTTTTGTTGCTTTCTTTCATGCTAAACACTCCCTTTCTATTGACATTAGCTCTAAAATATATTACTATAAATTATAGTAATAAAGAAAATGCTACTATAAATTATAGTGTTTGTCAATAGAGAGAAAACGAGAGGAGAATTTTTATGGCAACAATAGATTTAATTGTACTGGGTATAGTAAAGCAACAGCCTCAGAGTGCTTATGATATTCAAAAAGTGGTGGAATATAGAAATATATCACGTTGGGTTAAAATCAGTACACCATCAATTTATAAGAAGGTAATTCAACTAGAAGAAAAAGGTTATATCCAAAGCACAATTGTAAGAGAGGGGAGAATGCCAGAAAAAGCAATTTACTCTTTAACAGAATTGGGTGAAAAACATTTTTTAGACTTAATGTTTGATACAGCTTCAAAGCCAGTAAATATTTTTCTGGATTTCAATGCTGTAATAGTAAATTTATACAGTCTTACACCAGAAAAGCAAAAGTTGTGTCTTAATAGTATTGAAGAAAATATACAAGTATTGAAGTCGTATATAGAGGAAAATATAAACACAAAATCGAATGTACCAGAAACAGGTAAGGCTATTTTAGACCAGCAATTGGTATTAGCTCAAACATTAGAAACATGGGTGAATTCTCTAAAGGTTATTCTAGATGTTGACAGTGAAAGAGATTAACCTCACTCATCTAAGAGAGATTGCAAAGTAATATAAAGGTCATCATGAATTAGCAATCTGAATTAGCAATCTCATTGTGGTAAAATGGATATTATGAAGCTAGGATTTTGACTAAAATGATTGATGACCTACTACAAGCAATTAAGAAACAAATTAGAAAATGGTCATCTGAATTTTATTCATTGGATATTTACGACTTATCCTGCCAAAACTTATTTGAAAATACTCCTTATGTACAGCCACTTATAACAAGATGGACAAAGTGTAATAGTATTTTCTTGAAAAGAGTAGGATTTGTATTGATTACAAGATATCCCAATGGATAACAAAAAATTATATGATGGAATTAGGGATAAGATAATGATTAAAAGCATACCAGCAAAACAAATTTTACAGAAAGTTAAATTTGACAACTCAAGATGGTTTGGGATTGATTATAATATGAATCTCTATCGTGGTTGTCCTCATGGTTGTATTTATTGTGACAGTCGTAGCACAGTATACAACATAGAAAATTTTGACCAAGTGAGATATAAGGAAAATGTGATAGAAACTCTAAAAAAGGAGCTACGTTCAAAGAGAAAAAAAGGAGTTGTTGGTATTGGAGCTATGTCTGACACATACAATCCTTTTGAAAAAGACCTTTGCATTACTCAACAAGCCTTGAATTTAATTTCAGAAAATCATTTTGGAGTATCTATTGATACAAAAAGTAGTTTGGTAGTTAGAGATATACCAATTTTGAAGGAAATAACAAGAAACAATTCTGCTATTGTCAAAGTTACTATAACCACTGCAAATGATGAGTTAGCAAAGAAAATAGAGCCTAATGTGAGTCTAAGTTCTGAACGATTTGAAGCAGTAAAACAGCTCAATGATGCTGGAATATTTTGTGGTATATTATTGACACCTTTGATACCATTTTTGACTGACAATGAGAATGAAATAAGAGCAATTGTTGAAAAAGCACATAAGGCTAATGCAAAGTTTATCTATTGTATGTATGGAATGACAATGCGTAATGGTCAGAGAGAATTTTTTTATAAGCATTTAAAGAATATATCACCAAAACTAGTATTTCAGTATAAAAAAAGTATGGCTTAAATTATGTATGTCCTAGCTTGAATGGAAAGAGATGTGAACAAGTGCTAAAAAAAGAATGTGCTCGTTATGGTATTTTGACAGAGATGAAAGATATTATAGAAGCGTATAAGAAATCAGATATGCAATTAAAGTTTTTTTAAGCTATAAGTTGCAATTACTATTCATTCTTCTAAAAATTTATTCTATTATAAATTAAATAGCAAAAAGTAAAAAGTAAAAACTAAAAAACAATAAATACAATGAAATTAGATAGTAATAATTATTCAATGTTTCAATTGTATTATCATTTAGTTAAGTGTATCAAATATGTAAAGGATAGTGAAGTGTATTAAATACATAAAGGAAATATATGTTAAAAGGAAGGGGGGATATATATGATAGAAATAAAAACTATAGATGAAAATAAAAAAGGTCATATTGACATTTTGTTGCGAGCTGACCCATATGAGGTAATGATTGATAAGTATCTTGATAAAGGCATTATGTATGCTCTATATGATAATGATGAACTTACTTGTATAGCAGTTGTAATTGAAATTTCTAAAGAAACCTGTGAATTAAAAAATATTGCTACATATGAGTATTTTCAAAATAGGGGTTATGCATCAAAGATGATAAATCATATTTTAGATGTTTATAGTGAACAGTATTCATCAATGATTGTGGGTACAGCTGAAAGTGGAATCCCGTTTTATGAGAAATTTGGATTTGTTTATTCACATAAGATTAAAAACTTTTTTATAGATAATTATCCAGAGCCAATTTTTGAAGGGGAATCTCAATGTGTGGATATGCTGTATTTAGAATATAAATTCTAGATGCTAATGAGAAGATAAAGTGTTATATATAAAATAAAGAATCGTGATAAAGTAGATAAAGTGTTGCAGAAAGCACGTCTGAAAAGATGTGCTTTTCTATTACTAGAAAACAGTATATTAGAGAATAGTTTGTAAAAACCTATTGTTAATCAAATGGTTATACACTTAATAAAATCATATTTTGATAAATATTACTTTCAAAATATAAAGGAAAGGATTTAGATTTCTATTGATGCTATAATACAAAAAGAGAGGCAAAAATTATTACAAAATCATGTTTTAGCAACAAATTACATGAGTGCAACTTAAAGTTGACAATGTGCATTTCTTAAAATATAGAATTTAACAGTATAGTTTGATAATATTTGGATATCAAATCACAGGAGGTAATAATATATGAATTTTGGTGAAAAATTATTTAAGTTAAGAAAAGAAAAAGGATTATCACAGGAAGCACTTGCAGAACAAGTTGGAACAACAAGACAGGCAGTTAGTAAGTGGGAAAACAATCAGGGATTTCCAGAAACAGAAAAACTTTTACTACTATCTAATATTTTTGAAGTATCAACTGATTTTTTATTAAAAGATGAGAAATCAATAAAAGGAGCAAATGAAAAGGGATATTATGTAAGCAAGGAAGTGGCAAGGGGTTATCTTATCAATGAGAAAAGAGAATGCAAATATTTGGGGTTAGGTTTTTTGTTTTGGGCATTAGCAGGTATTCCTTATGTAATGTTTCCAACTCATACAAGTTGGCGTATTTTGGGAATTGCAGTTTGTGTTGTTTTAGGTATTGGTGCTGTTATACTTGGAATGTTTGCAGAACAAGAAGATTATAAAATCTTGAGAAAAGAGCCACTGTTATTTGATTATGAGTTTTTGAAAGAATTATCAAAGGAATATATTTCAATCAAGAAAAAATATAAGTTAGTTGCTATCCCAAGTACATTTTTGTTTGTGGTTGGTATTCTTATTATCGCAGTAACAGTTAGAGGGTACATTGAATGGGCAGAATATCATTTACTTGTATTTTTGGGATTGGCAGTTGGTATTTTTGGTTTCGTACAATCTATTGGGATTATGGATGCATATGAGCTGTTGGTAAAAAACGAACAGTATTGTGACCGATTTATCTTTAAAGTAAAGAGAAAATTAAAGAATAAAATTGATAGGTTCTAAAAGTAAATTTTTAAAGGTAGGAGCTAGTTAGGGCAAGGTATTAATTGTGAAATTTACAGAGACAGGATAAAAGGTCACGATAAAACAGCAAAATGTATGATAAGTATGAGTAATTATTATGATACTTTATTTTAGTATTATTTTATAAAAGTTAGAAGAAAGAAAAAATATTTAAAGGTCAAATTGACCAAATAAAGATAATATATATAGCATAATTTAAGAAAAATGTGAATGATGGAACTTAAACGTAATACACATAGTATAATTTAAGAATCGTATGCATAATATAACTTAATCATAATACACATAGTATAAATTGAATGTTAATATAACTATAGAGAACTTAATATAGTTATATTAACATTACTAGTGAATGAATATCATTCATTGACATGAAGAATTACCCATGATATACTGTGAACAATACAAGAAAGGAGGAGTTTAGATATGACAAATATAAAAGAAAAATCAAGAAAAACATTTAATAATCAAGCAGATACCTATGACCAAGATATAAAGGGACAACATGCAAGAAATCTTTATCCAGTTTTACTTAAAACACTTTCAGATATTTCATATGATACTATTTTAGATTTAGGGTGTGGAACAGGAGCAGTATTGCAAGCTATTTTAAATGAAGATTGTAGGAAGAAGGCTTATGGAATTGATATTTCTGAGAATATGCTAAATATAGCAAAAAATAAACTAAAAGGGAATGCTACCTTAGTTTTAGGAGATTCAGAGTATTTGCCATTTGAAAATGAATTTTTTGATGTTGTATATTGTAATGATTCTTTTCATCATTATCCTAAACCAGATAAGGTATTGTCAGAGGTTTGTAGGGTATTAAAGCCAGAAGGAACCCTAATAATTTGTGACTGCTGGCAACCATTTTTATTTAGACATATAATAAATATTTTTATGAAGTACAATAAAGATGGAGATGTAAAAATGTACTCAGAAAAAGAAATAAGTAAATTGTTAGCTGTAGATTTTAGAAACATTGTGTGGAAGAGCGTGAATCATACTTCATATATTGTGACCAGCATAAAATAAGAAAGTATAAAAGAAAAACACATAGAGAAAAACATATAAAGAAAATTACATAAAATAAAACATAAAACATAAAAAAATACATAAAAAATAAAACATAAAAAAGCATAAAAAAGCATAAAAAAGCATAAAAAATAAAACATATGATACTTTATAATTTTGTAAATTTTTAACTCAAACCTGTATAAATCTCAGGTATTTTTTAAAATTAATTAATGAATGAAATTCATTCATAAATAGGAGGACACATGAGTACAAAAATGGATTTTATCACAGAGGATAAAAAAAATGTATAACAAAGATGTCTTTGCATTAATAGTAGCTATGTTTTTAAACATGGCATACAATCTAGTAGACAGTATATGGATTGGTAATTTATTGGAAGAGACTGCTATGGCAGTACTTACAACTTCCACGCCAATTATTTTAACTCTGACATCTATAGCTATTGGGGCTACAAATGGTATATCTATTTTACTTTCGCAAGTAATTGGGGCAAAAGAGCATAAAAAAGCAGAAAGTTTGATTTCTACTTCGTTTTTGGTATCAATAATATTTTCATTGATTATTACTGGAGTTATTGAGCTATTGTTACCATCCATCTTAAAAATATTGGTCAAGTTATAATAGTAGATGGTTATGCTAAACCTTTTTAATTTATAAAACTATAAAGGTTAGATTAATATTTATATAAAAATTGAGATGATTTTAATATAAAAGATATATTTAAATAGAATATAAAATTATTTTTAACTAATACTTCCAAAAATGTTCAATTGAATATATAATGTAATTATAAAAGCAAGCTATTTTTATAGTAGTGGTTAATTCTCTAATAAGGAGGGTGTAAAATGGCTAGTATGATTATGGAAGTTGTAGGAGTATTGTTTATAGTAATTGGATTAATTTTGACATTTGTTGAGATAAAAGGAAACTTCCCTTCTTTTTATGGTTTTGGTCAGAATGCTATAGGTAAAAATGCTATAGGAATTATAGCAGCAGGAATAGCATTAATTTTCTTTAGAAATGGTATAGACAGCATAGATTCTATAGCTACTTATGGTATATTTTTAGCGATAGAGCTTGTTGTAATCTCTGCATATTTCTTAATAAGAAGAAAGTTTTGTAGAGAAGATAAAAATTTAAGAGTTAACTAATAAAGTTGTCTACTATAAAATTAGAAAATTCAAAAAATAAATAAAATATTGCTTTTAAGTATTTAAAGTTCAAGAAACTATATTCTATATAAAAACAGAATGTGGTTTCTTTTTTTAGTGCAATAGCTTTAATAAAATTCTAATTGTAGAACAGGGTATAAAAGAAGGGGTCTTTCGTTGTAAAAATGTGGCTTTAGATACTAAGTTCTTGGTGTTTGGTATTATTCATACTTTTAATGGGGCTATTTCCACATCATTCAAAGACAAATTATCTATAAATGATAATATTCTAAAAGGAAGTGTTGGAGTTGCACAAAATGTTACAGTTAAGCTGGAAAGTCGAAATGGAAATATAAAGGTTGATAAATAAAAATAGACAAAAGAATTATCAATTTTATAAAGTTCATAAAGTAGAGAATTATAAATTGAATAAATAAAACAATACTATAATAAATATTTTTTGTATACATAATTTTAATAATATGATGAAAAACTTTTAAATAACTTTATTTAAAAGTTTTTTTATTTCCACAAATAGAGATAGAATCCCAAAAATATATAAAAAAATCCATTATAACAAAAAATTAAACAAAAATAGTATTGACCTTTGTGTTGCACAAAGATATAGAATTCTAATCAAAGGAAAATGGTTTTTAATAGAAAAAGTTTTGACCAAAAACAAATCATACAAAGGAGAAATTATTATGAAAAATGAAAGTATAAGAGAAAATATGTCAGTATTTGGAGAGGTAATACAACCTTATGAAATTCAAGATTTCCTTAGGTTAATCAATTTAACAAAAACAGCATTTAGCCAAGAACTTAGCAAAATAGAAATAATGCCAGGCGGGCTTACAAATAAAAACTTTAAGCTTGAGATTGAAGATGGCACTCAAATAGCAATGCGTGTAGCAGGAGTAGGAACAGCAGGATATATAAATCGTCCAGCAGAAAAGCACAATGCTTCTTTAATGTCATGTCTTGGAATAGCTCCAGAAATATATTACTATGACCCAAAAACAGGTTCACAACTTTGTGAATTTATAAAATCAGATACAATGCATGCAGAGGATTTTATAAATAATTCAGATGTAGTCATGAAATCAGCAGAAATTATGAGAAAATACCATGATAGTGGAATGGAGTTTAAAAGTGTATTTAACCCAATAGCTAAGATGAAAGAGTACATACAAATACTTAAAGAAAATGGTTTTGATAAGAGATATGATGGATGGGATAGCATAACAGAAAAAGTAGATATAATAGAAGTTGCTTATCAAAATAATCCACAAAAATTAGTTCCTTGTCACAATGATACACTAGCAGAAAACTTTATGTATGATGGAAAAGTTATGCGTGTAATAGACTGGGAATACGGTGGAACAAATGATAGATTTTACGATATGGCATGTGTGTGTGTAGAAAATCCTCTTCCAAAAGATAAAGAAGAGCTTTATGTAAGAACATACTTTGGCGGAGAACCAACAGAAGAGCAAAGAGCAAGATTGCTTACAAGTAAGTTTTTAGTTAATGCACACTGGTCTTTATGGTCATTAGTTCAAATAACATATGGTAAAGACCATGACTTCTATTGGGAATATGGAAGAACTCGTGCAGCTGATTGTATAGAGTTTATGAAGGATGAAAACTTTGAACATTACTTAGATATAATAAATGACCCTAACTTTACAGAATCTGTAGAACCACTAGCATAAGAAGTATTTATTATGAGAAATATTAAATAAAAATTAAGTAATAAAGAGCTGATTAATGTTTTTAGTACATAGGGGGTATACTGTATGGAATTATTAGGAGACTCAGTACTGTATATCATCATGGCTTGTTGTGTAGCTGGAGGTTTAGCAAAGATTTTCAAAGAAGAATCGGAGCTAGCTAAATCTTTTGATGAAGGCTTACATACTATGGCAACGATGTTTATACCAATAGTAGGTCTTATGGTATCTGTTCCGTATCTAAAGGTCGGGGTAGAGAAAATATTTGGAAAGTTGTTTAGTATGTTTGGCGCAGACCCAGTGGTAGCAGCAGCTATGATTATGCCACCAGATTGCGGTTCATATGCTTTAGCTATAGAAATTGGGAAAACAAGTGAAATATTAGTGATAGTATTAGCAGTTGGATTTATGTGTGCATCGACAGTGGCATTTAATATTCCAATAGGACTTTCAATTTTAGATAAAAAAGATTACAAGTACCTAGCTTTAGGAGCTATGTCTGGATTTTTATCAGTACCTTTTGGAGTATTCACGTCATATATGGTTGCATTACTTACAAATCCTACAATACGTACAACACTTTCTACAGTAGGAAATTCTAATTATACTTTAAATTTAAGTATGCTAATGATTTTCCAAAATCTAATTCCTATTGTTGTGGTGTGTGTGTTGCTTGCATTAGGGTTAAAATTGTTCCCTAATGGAATGATAAAAGGATTCATGTATTTTGGAAAAGGTCTTACAAGCATATTAATAATAGTCGTAGTATCATCTATTGTTGAACACTATACAGGTATTTTCACTAAAGTATTTGGAAGTTGGGGATTTGACCCAATGTTTGCAGATGAGAAAGAAATGTTTAGGTCTATTGAGCTTCTAGGGAGTATTGCAATGATGCTTTGTGGAGCATTTCCAATGGTTTACCTTATACGTAAGTATTTTAAAAAGCCACTGGAAAAGCTTGGTTCAATAGCTGGGCTAGATAGTGCTGGTAGTGCTGGATTAGTTGCATGTATGGCAAATGGTATCGCAATTTTTGGACTAGTCAAAGATATGAAACCAACAAGTAAAGTAATATCTATGTCGTTTTTAGTTTGTGCAGGATATTCTTTAGGAGATTTTATAGCTTTCAATGTCAATTTCCAACCAAACTTGGTTATTGCAATACTTGTTGGTCAAATAGTAGGTGGAGTAATAGGTATAATATTTGCAAAATTAATTGCAGTTCCATACGTTCTTAAGATGGAAAAAGAAGATGAGGTAGCTGAAGTTTAGAGTAAAATTGATAAAAAAATAACAAAAACAAAGAAAATTAAGGGGAGTAGTTATGATTAAATATAAAACAATAAATTCTTTAAAATCACCTAGATTCGCAGGAATTAAAACATTCATGAGATTACAAAATGTAGTTACAACAGACGATGTAGATTTTGCTGTTGTTGGTATACCATTTGATTCATGTGCTACATTTAGAGTTGGTGCTAGATTTGGTCCATCATCAATAAGAGAAATGTCAGTTCTAGGTTGTAAACCATATAATCCAGTTCTTGATGTTGGTATATTTGACTATTGTTCTGGGGTAGACTATGGTGATTTAGGCTCTGTACCAGGATATGTAGAAGATACATTTGATGTAATTACAGAGGGGATGTTACCTATCTTTGAAAATGGTGTAGTTCCAATAGCTATGGGAGGAGACCATAGTGTAACATTACCAGAATTAAGAGCTTGTCATAAGGTTCATGGACCAGTTGCTTTAATTCACTTTGACTCTCATTATGATACAATAGCAGAATATTTTGGAAAGCCTTATAGTCATGGAACACCTTTCTACCATGCTGCTAAAGAAAACCTTGTTGATACATCTAAATCAATTCAAGTTGGAATAAGAGAAGGTTATTATGGTGAAGAAGATAAGTACCACTCAACTGATTTAGGGTATGAAGTTTTAAAAGCTGTTGAATGTCATAAGATGACTACAGAAGAAATAATAGAAAGAATTAAACAACGTGTTGGTGATTCAAAAGCATTCCTTACATTTGATATAGATTTTGTTGACCCAGCATATGCACCAGGGACAGGAACTCCTGTTATAGGTGGATTCTCATCTGCCCAAACATTAGAAATAATAAGAGGATTAAAGGAGTTAAATATAGTAGGCTATGACCTTGTTGAAGTTGCGCCACAATATGATGCTGGAAATGTTACTTCACTTACAGCTGCGGGTATAATGTATGAATTTATATCTCATATAGCTTATAAGAAAAAGCATAACATAAAGTATTAATATACAAGATTCTTGACTTTACTAAAATCCAATATTTACTAAAATAATGTCATAACGAAATATTGAAAGCTTAATAAAAGCTCCATAGATTGTTCTGTGGGGCTTTTGCTTAACAATTGTTTAATTTTAAATAAGTTTTTATAAAAGAGGAGATTAGATTGAATAATTTTGAAATAAAAACCAAAGTAAAATTTGGAGTAGGTTCTTTAGAATATTTACAAGAGATAAAAGATAAAAAAGTGTTGGTTATAACAGACCCTTTTATGGTTAAATCAAAAACTATAGATAAAATCTTAGTAAATTTAAAACACAGTACATATGAAGTATTTAGTAATATAGTACCAGACCCACCTATAGATACAGTAGTACAAGGCATAGAAGTATTAAAAAATATAAAGCCAGATACAGTAATAGCTTTAGGTGGAGGTTCTGCAATAGATGCAGCCAAAGCTATAAAGGATTTTTCAAAGCAAATTTTAAGAACTAATGAAATCGAATTTATTGCTATCCCAACAACAAGTGGAACTGGCTCAGAAGTAACATCATTTTCTGTAATCACAGATAAGCAAAAAGGTGCAAAGTATCCTCTAGTGTCAGATGAATTAATTCCAGACATAGCAATACTAGACCCAGAGTTGGTTAAAACAGTGCCAGATTTTATAACAGCAGATACTGGAATGGATGTTTTGACACATGCATTAGAAGCATATGTATCAGTAAATGCTAATGATTTTTCTGATGCACTTGCTGAAAAGGCAATAAAACTAGTATTTGAATATTTATTGAAAGCATATAAGGATGGAAACGATTTAGAGGCTAGAGAAAAAATGCATAATGCATCTTGTCTAGCTGGAATGGCATTTAATCAAACATCATTAGGAATAAATCACTCCATAGCACATGTTCTAGGTGGAAAGTTTCATATACCACATGGAAGAGCAAATGCAATATTATTGCCATATATAATAGAATACAATGCTAATATCACAGGATATTCAAATACATACTACTCATTATCAGCAAAAAAATATGCACAAATATCAAAGTTAATAGGTCTTAGTAGCTCAAACACAAGAAGTGGTGTAAAGAGTTTAATTAATGAAATAAAAAAACTACAAAAAGAATTAAACATGCCAACTAAATTGAGAGAATGCAATGTAAATTTGGAAGAACTAAGTAATTTACAGAGTGAAATAGCAGTTTTGGCTATTCAAGATGGATGTACTAGTGCAAATCCTAAAGTTCCCATAGAAGAAGACATAATAGAAATACTAAATAAAATTAAGTAAAAATGTGATAAAAATTAGGGGGCAAAATTGAACGAAGAAACTAAACAAAGAATTATACAAGAATATGTTCCAGGAAAGCAAGTAACACTTGCTCATATAATAGCTAATCCAAATGAGGATATATACAAAAAGTTAGGATTAATACTAGATAGAAAAGATGCAATCGGTATTCTTACAATAACACCGAGTGAAGCTTCAATAATAGCAGCAGATGTAGCAACAAAATCATCAGATATAACGCTTGGATTTATAGATAGATTTAGTGGGTCTTTAGTAATATCTGGAGATGTGAGTTCTGTAGAATCTGCATTAAATGAAGTATTAGAAGTGTTAGGTGAGATGTTGAATTTTTCATCAACTAAGATAACGAGGACATAAAATGAAAAATATAATTTTTATGGGAAAAACAAGTAGTGGAAAGACGACTCTTTGCCAAAAACTAGATGAGCTAGAGATTAAATATAAGAAAACACAGTCAATAGAAATTTATAAAAATGCAATAGATACACCAGGTGAATATATGGAAAATAGAGCATTGTATAATGCTTTAATAACTACAGCTGTAGATGCTAAAGTAGTGGCTATAGTTTATGATGCAACTCAAGAAGAAAATTATATGGCACCAGGTTTTGCAAGTATATTTTGTAAAGAAACTATAGGCATTCTGACTAAGATAAATAAATTAGATAAAAATCAAATAGATTTAGGAATAGAAAGATTAACGTTAGCAGGAGTCAATAAAATATTTAAAGTAGACACAATAGATGATGTAGGTATAGATGAATTATTTGAATATTTAAATGAGATAAGCTCATTGGAAGAAAAATATTGATAGTCTATAGAACAATCTAACTTCTTTGTTTAAGAAATACTTTTAAATTATGAGGTGAGAAAATGAGAGAAGAGTTATTAAGTGTTGGGATAGATATTGGGACAAGTACTACTCAACTAATATTTTCTAAATTGATAGTTGAAAACACTGCATCTAGTTTTTCAGTACCTAGGATAAGTATAATAGACAAAGAAATTGTATATAAAAGTGAAATATACTTTACACCTCTTATCTCCAATAATGAGATAAATGGAAATGAAATAAAAAACATAGTTGATAGTGAATATAAAAAAGCAAATATATCTAAAGAAGACATACATACAGGTGCAGTTATTATAACTGGAGAAACTGCAAGAAAAGAAAATGCAAATTATGTACTTCATAATTTAAGTGGGTTTGCAGGAGACTTTGTGGTGGCAACAGCAGGACCAGATTTAGAAAGTATCATATCTGGCAAAGGAGCAGGGGCCCATATTTATTCTAAAAATCATTCAACTAATGTTGTAAATTTAGATGTAGGTGGAGGAACTAGCAATTTAGCTTTATTTAAAAGAGGTGAAGTATTAGATACTGGCTGTCTAGATATAGGTGGGAGACTTATAAAAATAGACAAGCATAGTAAAAAAATAACTTATATATCACCTAAGATAGAAAAAATCATAAAAGATTATAATTTAGGTCTTCAAATAGGAACTATAGCAACCATAGAAAACACAAAGCCAATAATAGATATAATGGTTGATTTAATATTACAAAGTATAGGAATAAAAAAGAAAACGAGTCTATTTGAGTTTATGGTAACTAATAAATCTATAAACTTAAGTGAAAAGATAGATAACATATCTTTTTCTGGTGGGGTCGCTGATTATATCTACTATGATAAAAAAATAGATGAATATTTTAAATATGGAGACTTAGGTATTTTATTAGGGCAAGCGATAAAAAATTGTGATGAACTAAAAAAAATAAATGTAATAATTCCATTAGAAACTATTAGAGCTACAGTAGTAGGTGCTGGTTCTCATACTACTGAAGTAAGTGGAAGTACTATAACTTATACAAGTGAAGATTTTCCACTTAAAAACTTACCTGTTTTAAAACTATCACGAGAAGAAGAAACTAGCAATGAAAAGGCATTAAGTGAAAGTATAAAAAATAAGTTAAATTGGTTTAAGTTAGAAAATGACTTACAAAAAATTGTTATCGCTATAGAAGGAAGTAAAAATCCAAGCTTTTTAGAAATTCAAGAGTATGCACGTGGATTAGTGAGTGGTATGGAAGAAATTATAGAAAATGACTTGCCATTTGTAGTAATTATAGAAAATGACATGGCAAAAGTATTAGGACAATCTATTTGTGCAGTTTTAGATTACAAAAAAGATATTATTTGTATAGATAGTATTAAGGTTGAAAATGGAGACTACATAGATATTGGAAAGCCAATAGCTGAAGGTAAGGTGTTACCTGTAGTAATAAAGACATTAGTTTTTAATTAAAAAAGGGGGTAAGGAGATGATTTTAAAGACAAAATTATTTGGGCGTACTTATCAGTTCAAAGGATTATATGATGTAATGGCAAAAGCAAATGAAGAAAAGTCTGGTGATAAGTTAGCTGGTCTTGCAGCTCAAAGTGCCGAAGAAAGAGTGGCAGCAAAAGTAGTTTTATCTCATATAAAATTAGAGGATATAAGAAACAGTCCCGCAGTTCCTTATGATGAAGATGAGGTCACAAGAATAATTCAAGATGGAGTAAATGAAAAAGTTTATAGTGAAATAAAGGACTGGACTGTTTCAGAACTTAGAGAGTGGCTATTAGATAGTGAAACAAGTAGTTTAGATATAAAAAGAGTTTCAAGAGGATTAACTTCAGAAATGATAGCAGCAGTTGCAAAGCTAATGTCAAATATGGACTTAGTTTATGCAGCAAAAAAAATTAAAGTTACAGCTCATTGTAATACAACAATAGGCGAAGAAGGTACTTTATCAGTTAGACTTCAACCAAATCATCCAACAGATGACCCAGATGGAATACTTGCATCACTTCTAGAAGGATTAACTTTTGGAATAGGTGATGCAGTACTAGGATTAAACCCAGTTGATGATTCAGTTGAAAGTGTAACTAAAGTATTAAAGAGATTTGAGGAAGTAAAACAAAAATATAAAATACCTACTCAGACTTGTGTGTTGGCACACGTTACAACACAAATGGAAGCTATAAGAAATGGTGCTCCAACAGATTTAATATTCCAATCAATAGCTGGTTCTGAAAAAGGAAATGAAGCTTTTGGATTTAATTCAGAAACTATTGAAGAAGCAAGAAATTTAGCTTTAAAGCATGGAACAGCTACTGGTCCAAATGTAATGTATTTTGAAACAGGGCAAGGCTCAGAGCTTTCTTCAGAAGCACATCATGGGATAGACCAAGTTACTATGGAAGCTAGATGTTATGGATTTGCTAAAAAGTTTGAGCCGTTTTTAGTAAACACAGTAGTTGGATTTATAGGGCCAGAGTATCTATATGATGCAAAGGAAGTAATGAGGGCAGGACTAGAAGACCACTTTATGGGTAAATTACATGGATTACCAATGGGTGTTGATGTTTGCTATACAAACCATATGAAAGCAGACCAAAATGATATGGAAAATTTAGCGATATTATTAACTACAGCTGGATGTACATATTTTATGGGCATACCTCATGGAGATGATGTAATGCTTAACTACCAAACTACAGGATACCATGAGACAGCATCACTTAGAGAAATGTTTGGATTGACAGGAATAAAAGAGTTTGATGCTTGGATGGAACAAATGGGCTTCTCTAAAGATGGTAAATTAACAGAAAAAGCTGGAGATGCATCAATATTATTAGGGTAGGAGGTCTTAAGTATGAATGAAAAAGATTTAAAAGCATTAGTAGAGCAGTTAGTAAATCAAATGGCTGGTCAAATTGATTCTAGTGTTGTAAATGAAGTTGTTGAAAATACAGTAGACAAAGTAAATAAAAGTACAATAGACGATGATGCTTGCATAGAAGATATAACGGAAGTAGATTTAAAAAAGCAATTATTAGTAAAAAATCCTAAGGATGCAGAAGCCTATTTAGATATGAAATCTAAAACTCCTGCAAGAATAGGTATAGGTAGATGTGGAGCTAGATATAAAACAGAAACAGTTTTAAGATTTAGAGCAGACCATGCTGCTGCACAAGATGCTGTTTTCTCTTATGTAGATGAAGATTTTGTGGAAAATAGCAACTTAATAAAAATAGAAACTTTATGTAAGGATAAAGATGAATTTTTAACTAGACCAGACCTTGGAAGAAAGTTTTCAAGTGAAACTATAAATTTTATAAAAACACAAATAGGAACAAATCAGAAGGTATTAATAATGGCAGGAGATGGACTAAGTTCAGCTGCTATAGAGGCCAATTCAAATGACTGTATTATGGCTATAAAGCAAGGTTTAAAGATGTATGGAATTGAAGTAGGAGATATTGTATTTGTTAAACATTGTAGAGTTGGGGCTATGGACCATTTAGGTGAAGAGTTAGACTGTGAAGTTGTATGTGTGTTAATTGGAGAAAGACCAGGTCTTGTTACAGCAGAATCTATGTCAGCATATCTTACATATAAGCCTAAAGTTGGTATAGCAGAAGCCAAGAGAACAGTGGTGTCAAACATCCATAAAGGTGGAACTACTGCTGTTGAAGCAGGTGCACATATAGCTGAACTTATAAAAACAATTTTAGATAAGAAAGCTTCTGGAATTGATTTAAAATAATAACTTAAAGGAGTACAAGTTATGAAAAATGATGTAATTCGTCCTAAAATACTGGGAATTAAAATGATTTCAAACATAAGTCCAGAAATGGCACAAAAGCTAGAATTAAATTCTGACCATAAAAGTTTAGGGTTTATAACTGCTGATTGTGATGATGTGACATATACTGCCCTTGATGAAGCAACTAAAGCTTCAGAAGTTGATGTTGTATATGCAAAGTCAATGTATGCAGGTGCTACAAATGCTTCAACAAAACTTGCTGGTGAGGTATTAGGTATAATAGCAGGACCAAGCCCAGCTGAAGTAAGAAGTGGATTAAATGCAGTAGTTGATTTTATGGAATACGGAGCAACTTTTATAAGTGCAAATGATGATGATTCAATAGTATATTATGCTCACTGTGTATCTAGAACAGGAACATATCTTTCTAAAGTGGCAGGAATCAAAGAAGGAGAAGCCATAGCTTATTTAGTAGCACCACCTTTAGAAGCTATGTATGCACTAGATGCAGCATTAAAAGCAGCAGATGTAAGTCTATGTGAATTATTTGCACCTCCAACTGAAACAAACTTTGGTGGAGCATTACTTACAGGTTCTCAATCAGCTTGTAAAGCAGCTTGTGATGCTTTTGCTGAAGCTGTTAAATCTGTAGCTGATGATTCAACAAGGTTTTAAATATAAATGAATGCTGTAGGTTTAATAGAAGTAATAGGATATGTTGCTGCAATAGAGGCATGTGATGCATGTGTAAAGTCTGCTAGTGTAAATATACTTAGCATTGAAAAAGTAGGAGCGGGAATAGTTACATTAACAATAGTTGGAGATGTAGGCGCAGTTAAATCAGCTATAGAAGCTGGAGAAGTAGCTGTAAACAAGGTTGGAGTATTAAGAGCAACTCATGTAATACCAAGGATACATAAAGAAGTAGCTGATAATTTATTTAAAAAAGAAGAAAGAATTACTCAGAAATATAATGAAGTTAGCGAAATACCAATCAAAGAAAATATGAAGATAGAAGAAAATGAAGATACAAATGTAGAAGCTTTAGAAGAAGATGTAAAAGTTGAAGAAAATGAAAATACAAATACAGAAATCTTAGAAGAAGACATAAAAATTGAAGAAAATGAAAATACAAATATAGAAACTTTAAATGAAGTAAAACCAGTAAAAGATGAGGTCACTAATAATAGAAATTTATTAAATATGAATATAAAAGAATTAAAAACTTTAGCTAGAGAATACGATTCTTCTTTGACTAATAAAGAATTAAATTCTTTGAGAAAAGAAGACCTAGTAGATTTAGTTTATAAATTGATTAGAGAGGATAAATAAAGATGGAAATTTTAGATAAAGATTTATTATCTATACAAGAAGTTAGAAATCTTGTAAAAAAAGCTAAAGAAGCTCAAGTTAAACTTTCCAGAATGAGCCAAGAACAAATAGATAAAATAGTTAAGTCAATGGCAGAGGCAGCATATGAAAATGCTGCTAAATTGGCTAAAATGGCCAATGAAGAAACTGGGTTTGGAAAATATGAAGATAAAATAGTTAAAAATACATTTGCATCTAAAATGTTATATGAAGCAATAAAAGATATGAAGACTATTGGGATAATAGGTGAAAATAAGGCAGAAAAAACGGTTGATATAGCTACACCAGTAGGAGTAGTAGCAGGGCTTATACCATCAACAAATCCAACATCAACAGTAATCTACAAAGCTATGATTTCTATAAAATCAGGAAATTCAATAATTTTCTCACCACATCCAAATGCAAAAAAATGTATACTTGAGACTATAAAAATAATAAGTGAGGCAGCTATAAAAGCAGGAAGTCCAGAGGATATTATATTAGGTATAACTAATCCCAGCCTTAAAGGTACTAATGAATTAATGAAGCATAAGGATACTAAACTTATTTTAGCAACTGGCGGAGAGGCTATGGTTAGAGCTGCTTATTCATCAGGAACACCTGCCATAGGAGTAGGACCAGGAAATGGACCAGCATTTATAGATAAGAGTGCAGATATTAAGTTAGCAGTTAAAAGAATATTAGATTCTAAAACTTTTGATAACGGTGTAATATGTGCATCTGAACAATCTATAATAGTAGAAAAATCTATGGAAGATATAATTGTTAATGAACTGAAAAATCAAGGGGCTTATTTCTTAAATGAAGAAGAAAGTGAAAAGCTGTCTAAATTTATATTAAGAGCAAATGGAACAATGAATCCTCAAATAGTTGGAAAGAGTGTAGAAACACTTGCTAAATTAGCTAATTTAAGTAATGTGCCAAGTTATGCTAAAGTACTTATAGCAAGAGAATCTAGAGTAGGAAATGATGTAGCTTATTCTAGAGAAAAACTGACTCCAATACTTGCATTTTATGTAGAGGAAAATATTGAATCTATTATGCAAAAATCTAGAGAGATACTTTTAAATGAAGGTGCTGGTCACACATTCTCAATGCATGCTAATGATGAGGAACTTGTAAAGAAATTTGCACTTAATATGCCAGTATCAAGAATAATAGTAAATGCACCATCTGCACTTGGAGGAATAGGTGGAGCAACAAACTTATCACCAGCTTTAACATTAGGGTGTGGAGCTATAGGTGGAAGTTCAACTTCAAATAATGTAGGACCATTAGACTTATTAAATATAAAGAAAATAGCCTATGGAGTTAAAGAAATAGAAGAACTTAGAGGTACAAATTCTAAAGTAGAAAAATCAATATTTGACTCTATGGATAGAGAAGAACTAATAAATGTATTAGTAAAAAAGATAGCTTTAGAGCTATGTTAGATTTTGAAAAACTAAAATAATTTTAAAAAATATTAATATAAAATTTTGGAGGTAAGCATTATGGCAAATGCAAACGCATTAGGGATGATAGAAACTAAAGGATTAGTAGGAGCAATAGAAGCAGCAGACGCAATGGTTAAGGCTGCCAATGTTCAATTAGTTGGAAAAGAGCAAGTAGGTGGAGGTTTAGTTACAGTAATGGTAAGAGGTGATGTTGGAGCTGTTAAAGCTGCTACAGATGCAGGTGCTTCTGCTGCTGAGAGAGTTGGAGATTTAGTATCTGTTCATGTTATACCAAGACCACACTTTGAAGTAGATGCTATATTACCAAAAGTAACTGTTGATTAATAAGTTTATATAGTAAATAAAATTTAAATTTGATAAAAAGGGGATGTCAATATATTTTGAGGGGTCCCCTTTTATACATCTAATAGGAGATGTGATAAGATGAGTGTTTTAACAGAGAATCAAATAAGAAAAGAAATGCGTGAAAATAAAGGGAATATAACTGAATATTACATTGAAAAAGGTCAAATTATAACTCCTTTAGCAAAGTCTTTTTTAGCCGAAAAAAAGATTGAAATAAAATATATTGATAATATTTCAAATGAAAATAATGAAAATAATAAGAATAAGGAAGCTATAAAAGAAACAGTAAGAGAAGAATCTTATAAGTACAAAACTGTATTTGGAGCTAAGTTAAATGAAAAGCCAGAACATATGACTCATTTAAATGGAGATATATTAGTATTTAAAGACCATAAAAGGATAATTTTAAGGGGAAAGATAGACTCGTTAGAATCAAAAATACTAGAAGTTCAAGTTTTATGCAACAAAAAGAGTCTTGGAAAATTAGTAAATGAATTACAAGAAATATTAGAGTTTGTAAGGAAAATAATGAGATGTGAAGTGTTAGAAGAAAAATTAGATAGCTTTAAGCTTTTAGGTCTATCTGAAAAAGAGTTGAGAGAGCATTCTCATAATCCTAAAAAATATTTTGGTATAGGTCATGAATTTCCAACTTATAAAATGGGTGAAGAAGTAGTACTCATAAATAGTATAAGAACTAGTACTAGGGAAGCTGAACTCTGTGCATATGAAGCGTTTAAAGGTGAATATGGAGAAGTTGAGAGAGAAGATTTAATAAAAGCTCTTAATAGATTGTCATCAGTGTTCTGGATTATAATTTATAAAATAAGAACTGGACAATACCAGTAGTTGGGGGAAGTTTATGGAAAACCTATTAAATGAAATAGTAAAAGAAGTAGTAAGTAGAGTTAAAAAAGAAGTATTTATAGAAGTTGAAGCGTCAGGAAGACATGTACATTTAAGTGAAGAAGATGTAGAAAAATTATTTGGTAAAGGATATATATTAACAAAATTAAAAGATTTATCTCAACCAGGTCAATATGCTTGTAAAGAAAGAGTTACAATAATTGGACCAAAGGGTACATTAAAAAATGTTGTAGTTCTTGGACCTTGTAGAAAGAAAACACAAGTAGAAATATCACTAACAGATGGTTCCATATTAGGATTGAAGCCACCAATAAAGCAAAGTGGAGATTTAGAAAATACTTTAGGTATTAAAATAGCTACAGAAAAAGGAGAGATTGAACTTCAAAAAGGTCTTATGGTAGCAAAAAGACATATACACATGTCGATAGAAGATGCCAAAAAATTTAATGTGGGAGACAATGAGGTAGTTGAAGTTAAAGTATTTGGTAAAAGACCTCTAATATTTGATGATGTAGTTGTTAGGGTTAGCGATAAGTTTAAAACTTATATGCATATAGATTACGATGAGGCAAATGCATGCGCATATTCAAAAGGAAGTATTGCAAGGATAATAAAGAGATAGCTATATATCTAGAAAGGAAAGCTTATGGATTACAACAATATTATAGAGATTATAGTAGAAGAACTTTACAAAAAAATAAATACTACGAATGTTGGATATATAGAAAATGAAAATAGAAAAAAAGTAATTATATTATATGAAAATGATAAAAGTAAATTTGACTTATTAAATGATAAGTTTAATATAGAAATATTTGATAGTGCTACAAAAGATTGTGATGCAGTAATAGTATCAAAACTTTGTTTGAGGGGTATTTGCAACTTAGCATTAGGAAATAGTTTTTCAAATGAAGAAAGATTTCTATTAAAAATGCTTATGAAAGGTAAGAAAGTATATGTGTTAGATGAAGGAATAGAATACAAACTCTATAAAGACACTGCACCTAAAGCACTATACAATAAATACAGAGCTTATGAAGAGGATATTTGTAGGTATGGAGTAAAGATTATAAAGAATTTAAATGAGATAACATTAAGTGAGAGAGCATTTAGTGAGGAAACGTTTAATAAAGAAATATTGAATGAAGAAATATTGAACGAAGAAAAAGTAAAAATAGATGATAATTTTAGCATAGATTTGACACAAAAAAGGCTTATATCTGAGTCTGATTTGAGAAAGCCTATGATAAGTGGAACTAAGGATATTATCGTAAGCAAAAATAGTATAATAACTCCATTAGCTATTGATTTTATAAGAATACATAATATAACAGTAAAAAGAATATAGTGGAGGAGACTTATGGAAATAGGAAAAATAGTTGGTAATGTATGGGCAACAAGAAAAGATGAAAAGTTAAATGGACAAAAATTCTTAGTTGTGAAACTATTAAATGCTAAAGATACATATAAAGAAGGTTTTTTAGTAGCAGCAGATAATGCAGGGGCAGGGAATGGAGATTTAGTTCTTATAACTAGAGGCTCTGCTGCTAGAACTTCAATAGAAAGACAGAGTGTTCCAATAGATGCAACTATAGTTGGTATAGTCGATTCTCTTGAATTTGCGGATGAATAACAAATGAGTAAAAGTATTGGTGATATAGAGATATAAGGTTAAGGAGGTAATAAGAGATGGATATAAGTACATTAAACAAAGATATGTTGGAAGTCTTAGTTAGACAAATAATAGAAGAAAATTTAAATGGTTCTAAAAATAATATAGATTTTAATAGACACAAAGATATAAGTGGAATAACTTCTATAAAATTACCAAGAGTAAAGGTAGATGAAAGTAATAGATTAGATACTGGTAATCCAAATGATATAGTTTATACAAAAGATTTATTTACTTTAGAAGAAAGTCCAAGACTAGGTTGTGGAATTATGGAAATGAAAGAAACAACTTTCGATTGGACCTTAAATTATGATGAAGTAGACTATATAATAGAAGGAACTTTAGATATATTAATAGATGGCAGAAAGATAACAGCATCTGAAGGGGAACTAATACTCATACCAAAAGGAGGTAGTATAAAGTTTTCAGTACCTAATTATGCTAGGTTTATATATGTAACATACCCAGCAGATTGGGAATCACAAAAGTAATAAAAAGACTATGGATAAAAGTAAGTAAAAAGGCTATGATAAGCTAACAATCATAGCCTTTATGTAATAGACTATATTTTTTTTACTGGAACTTGAATTTCCATAAGCGTTTCATTTAAGTAACTAGTAAGAGTCACATCTATTTTAAATATTTGATAAATATCGCCATTAAGGCATAGGTTGTGCTCACTCATATACTCTTTTATAAAATCAAAAGATGGATGGTATCTTTCAAGTTCATCACCATCATAATACATAGAAAGATATAACCCCCCTGGAACAAGTTTTTTTAAAGAGGACTGTATATCATCATCTTCTATGAATATAAATGGAGATAAAGGAATATAATCTTTAGATTCGTCTAAAATTAAATCATTACCATAAGCACCCACTCTATCGCTTGCAACAATTGGAGCAATCTCATTTAAATGAGATTCCAATTCAGTTACAGCAAGAGCTAATTCATGAGGTCCACCAGTTGGTTTATCAAAGGTAATCATATATCTATCTGGAAGTGTAAGTTCTGTAATTGTATTTACTGGAGATAGAGAATCTAGTTGTTTTAAAAATTCAACCTTTTTATTTAATACCTTTTCAAGCTCTATTTTTTCTCTGATTTCTGAGTGAAGTGTTTCTTGGTATTTTTCAAAAATTTCAATAGATTTTTTGAAATTTCTGTCATTAAAATAACTTGTAATATCATTAATACACATTCCTAATTGTCTTAGTTCTTTTACAGTTCCTAACTCTTCATATTGAAGAATAGAGTAATATCTATATTTAGTATTAGGGTCTACGTAGTTAGGTTTTATAAGATTTATTCTGTCGTAATATCTTAGTGTTTCACTTGTAAGGTTTCTAAGTTTTGCTAATTGGGTAATTGACAAAAGTTTATTATGCACAATATTTACCTCCTATTTTAAGCTAAAAATTTTTAAAAGGAAAGATAGGCTTTTAATAGACGTCATATAAGGTGTTTAAATAAACTTTTTAGGAAAATGTAAACTAATTTAATTTGATAATACTAAATTATATTAATTTTCTTAACATAATAATATCAAAAAATAGGCAAAAAGTGAAGTATAAAGAACTGATTTTCTATGACCATTTTTATGGGAAAGTAAATATTAATTGAATGGTGAAGTGTTTGGTATCACTTAGGTTGTAACTAAGTAATTTATTTTATTAAAAAGCATACAATAATAATATTTTATATCAAAAAAGTAGTATTTAGTCAGCATTATTAATTTATATTAAAAAATATAAATTAAGTACTATGAAATTTCAATATTAGATGTAGCATAAAAATAATATTTAATATACAATAAAATATAAAAACACATATCCTAGAAAGAAGGTATAACATGGGAGAATTGAGAAAAATTCCTGGGGTAGGAAAGGAAACTGAAAAAGACCTAATAATGTTGGGATATACAACAATTGAATCCCTTAAAGATGCCAATCCAGAAGAGTTGTACCAAAAAGAATGCTTAATGAGTGGGCAACATATAGATAGATGTCAACTATATGTATACCGCTGTGCAATATATTTTGCATCAACAGAAAACCCAGACCCAGAAAAACTAAAGTGGTGGTATTGGAAAGACTAAAGAATAATTATGAAGGACTAAAGAGTGATTATAAAAGAGTTAAATATCAGTTTTGAATAATAATTAAAACTATTATTTAGCTCCTTTATAATACCTCACTCATCATATGTATCTTAACATAATATGTATTTCAATCAATGAATTAAATTAATTAAGAGAATCATTTAAAGATTTTTCTTCAGCTAGCCATTTTCTGCATTGTTCAATCTTTATTGTAGGGTCAAAACCTTGCTCTTTCCCCATATTTGAAAGCATATCACAAGGAAAAGTATCACATTCTCCACAATGATTAAGTTCTTTGCTTTCACAGCAAGTTTTAACCTTACATTCACCACCCCAAAATGGACCTTTCATTTGAGTACATCCTTTACAATTTACTTTCTCTTTTCTTGCACAACTGTTACAGAGTACACCACATCTTGATTCAAACATATAAACTCTCCTTTTCTAACACTTAAATATATTATAAAATTCTTTTAATTCTTCCTTTTCATCTGAAGATAATTGACTTTTTCTGATGCCTTGAATTGCACCTTCTAGTGAATATAGACGGTTAATACATGCAGAAGCATCAATAGATTTTATTTTTAACCATGCCTGCTTGCTACCTATTTCCTTTAACTGTTCATAGGTTGTGATTCCAACTTGGTTTAATTGACCTTCAACTACAGGACCTATATTTGGTAATTTAGAAAGTTCACCCATTATATCACTCCTTATATCTTAAATATTAAATAGAATTACCAATCATAGTTTATAACTACTGTTCAAAAAATTCCTTTGCATATTCTACAGTACCAGACACTTCTTTCAATCCATTGTCTAGTAGCTCTATAGCCATAAAATTTTCATCTGGCACTTCAAATGGAGCTTTTATATTAAACTTACTTGCTACTTGATAGCCAAACTTAGGATAATATTTGTCATGACCTAAAACTACACAACCTTTATATCCTTTTGACTTTGCAATTTTATGTCCTTCTTCAATCAACTTTGAACCTATTTTTTTGCCTTGGACACTTGGAGAAACTGCTACTGGTGTTAGTGCAAGTAGTACATCATTTTTAATCTTTATTTCTGTAAATAGAATATGCCCAACTATATCTCCATCATCTTCAGCAACAAGTGAAAGTTCTGGAACAAATCTAGTACTATTTCTTAATCGATTAACAAGGTTTTGTTCATCATGGTCAGAAGATTCTTCATTTGCAAATGCAGCTTTAATGACTTCATATACTTTATCTTTGTCACTGGCTTTTTCTTGTCTAATTATCATTTTAATTTATACTCCTGTGGATTAATTTTTTTTATCTGTTATATTAAAGCTAATTCTATTAAGGTTAATTCTAGAAAATGAAAATAGCAGTGTACTATAGCCTTATCAATAGTTTTATCACTTTTCATAATAAAATGCATTACACATCTAAGTGTTTTACCAAAATAGCAGTTCCATCTATTACATAATCTCCAGCTCCATAGAGAGATACATATTCATCTAATAAAAAATCAGTCATTGCCTTATCAGATTTCTTGAATCCAGATTTTTCATATGACATAATTGCAAATATAGGCAAGCTTTTTTATATTTTACCATACTACATCATGAAAGTCTTTTTTATTGATTAGATGGTCAAGAGGTGATTTGAATTATTTATCATACATACTTGATTTATTATAATACAAGAGGATGACACCATCTTGTCATATATAATTTTATTGTAAGGTTAAGATATAACATCATTTTTTCTAAAGTTTCTCTTAGCGATTTCAGAAAATATTATAGTAGTGGCAAATGCAACACATATTGTAACTATAGTATCATTAACGTTTAAAGCAGATTGTTTTATAATACCCATAGCACTTCCTAACATAGAGTATGGGAAAAATATACCAATAGAAGGTTGTGCTATTAGTAAGCCCATTCCAAATAGAGAAAGGCAAAGACTGATACCAATAGGAGTAGCAAAACTTCTAATCTTTATAGATAGGTATAGTTGTATAGAAGCTATTGAAATTGAAATAATCCAACCCTTAACAATCCAGCCAGTGAGTTCATTAGGTAAACTTTGGGAAAATCCAATCATATTTCCAGCAACTATGTAAAAAATAACGAAAACAATTTGAGTGATAGCCGTAAGTATTGAAATAACTATAAGTTTAGATAAAAAAATGTTTTTTAAATTGATTGGAAGTGTCATTACATTATTCCAATTATGATTCATATGTTCAAGTCTGCAAACATAGGCACAAAAGATTGCTATTAATATAGGAAAGAAAAACTCACCATAAAATAGACTAACTTGAGTCCACAAGCTATACCATTCTTTCTTAAGGATATCTTGATTTAGATAAAAGTTTCCAGTACCAATTAGCACACTTAGAAGTGGTAAAGCCAATAATATATACCATATAAAAGAATTTTTTAACTTTAGGATTTCTCCCAAAACTGATTTTCTTAACATTTAAATCCCTCCTATATTTCCTTTTTTAATAAATGATTTTTTCCAATATAATAAATTAACATTCCAACAAAGAAGATTAAAACAGTCATTGAAAAATTCATATTTACTTTGTAAACTGATGAACCAAGGGCAGTGTCATAAGCATAATTTAGAGGCGTTAATTCTATGTAATAAGACCATATAAATAATCTACGAATACCTTGAAAAAATAGTCCTGATGTTAAACCTATAAAGCTACCTAACATACCAAGTGTAACAGCAAGCATTTGATTTTGGAATACAGTTGCAACCCATTGGTGTAGTGCTATTATAGCTATACTAACTAGTATCGTACCTAAGGTATATTTGACAATTAAGGACATAGAAAATGGTTCGATAAAGTCCTTAAAAGATGCAAAACCTAAAATAGCCAATATTTGTATAAGTATAGATAATGATATCAAAATAGTAGAGCATAAAAATTTAGAAAAATAAATACTATTTAAGGGTGTAGCAGAAGACTTTAAAAGTTTCCATGTATCTCCTTTATGCTCTATATCGCTTATTCGGGAAGTAATTATTGATATTAAGATAGGAAAAAATAATCCATTTAAACTTGTAAAACTCATAATCATGTATGAATATTCAAATCCACTTAGCATGTCTGGATTCTTTGTAAGAGCTCTACTTGAATTCATGATACACCATATTATTTCAACAGCTACAAATAAAAATGTCATCAAAATAATTTTCTTTCTTTTAATTTTATAAAATTCTAAACTAAGATATTTCATTATAAAGTCACCGCCTTGCCAGTAAGTTCAAGGAATATATCCTCTAAGCTCTTTTTATGTTCTTCTATTCTAAATACATCCATATTTGAATGTACAAGTATGTTATTTATTTTAGCTACATCTGTGTCTTTTAAATTCTCAATAGTTAAATATCCATCTTGTATAAGTGACATATATCCTTGTGTATTTAAAAGTTTTTGAGCAGATATTGGATTTTGTGTTTTAATAGCAATATGACTTTGACCTTTATCATGAAGTTCTTTTATACTATCTTGAAAAACAAGTTCACCATGATTTATTATTCCTATTGATGTGGCGATTTGGTCAATTTCACTTAGAAGATGACTAGAAATAAGAACTGTCATGCCATATTTTTCTGGAAGAGATTTTATTAGTTCTCTAATTTCTTCAATTCCAGCTGGGTCAAGTCCATTTGTAGGTTCATCAAGTATCAATAGTTTTGGAAACTTCATTATTGCCATGGCAATGCCAAGGCGTTGTTTCATACCTAGTGAATATTGACTGACCTTCTTATTTTTCTGATTTTCTAGTCTTACTATTTTTAAGGCTTCATGTATATTTTTTTTAGGTAAATCTAATAGTCTTTGCATAATAGTCATATTTTCAAGCCCTGTCAAGTGACCATAGTATGATGGAGATTCTATCAATGAGCCAATATCATTTAAAATTGATATTCGGTTTTTATCATTTAACTCTTTACCTAAAATACTAATATTTCCTTGTGTAGGTTTTGCAAGTCCAAGTAGCATTTTAAGAGTAGTAGATTTACCAGCACCATTAGGGCCTAAAAAGCCATATACAGCTCCTTTTGGTACTCTAAGGTCTAAGTCTTTTACTCTAAATATTTTATTGTATTCTTTTGAAAGTCTGTTTGTTTTAACTATCATTTCCATATGTTTTATCCTCTTTTCTATAATTTAGTATGAATTTTTATGACTTACATATAGTAGTGTTTGTAGCTTATATTAATACAATAAAGTACTTACATTTCAGATAGCTGAAGTTTACCTTACGATAACCTTAAATAGTCTATTGGGGTAAAGTTATAAAAATGGGTATATGATATACTTATGGATGGTGATAATTATGGAAACAATAAAGGATAAAAAAATACTTGTGGTTGATGACCATAAAGAATTATTAAAAATGATAGATGAAATCTTAAGAAAAGATGGATTTAATAGAATTTTTCTAGCCTCTAGTTATGAAGAAGCTGTGAAAGTATTTAAAAATATAAAACCAGACTGTGCAATTTTAGATGTAGTATTGCCAGATGGAGATGGATTTTCTATTATGAGAAAAATTAGAGAGACGTCTAAGATACCAGTTATTTTTCTTTCTGCAAGAGGAGAGGATGAAGATAGATTGATTGGTTTGGGTTTAGGAGCTGATGATTATATAGTAAAGCCATTTTTACCTAAAGAACTTACTTTAAGGTTAATAGGTATACTAAATCGTGTATATATTCCTATGAAGGAAGAGGAGTTGCCAGTATTTAAACTAGGAGATTTTGTTGTTGTAAATTTAAATACTGCATGTGTAAAAAAAGATGGACAAGAAATATCTTTAACTGCTAAAGAACATTCCCTGCTTTTAAAGTTGTATGAAAATAAAGGGCGAATTGTTACTAGTGATGCACTATGTCAAGCTATATGGGGAGATGACATGTATGGGTATGAAAATACTCTTATGGTACATGTTAGGAGAGTTAGAGAAAAGATAGAGGAAGCACCATCTTCTCCTAAGCATCTTCTTACAGTAAGAGGGCTTGGATATAAATTAATTGTTAATTGATTTATGCCATAGGAAGATTTCAAGAGGAGTGATTTAACTTTGGATAGTGTAAAATATATATTGAGGCGATTTATAGGTTCAAGCATCTTGATTTCATTATTTCTAATTATCTTAAACATAACAGGATTTTTGATATTTTCATACGTAACCTTTATATATCCATACTTGGGAGAATCGGATATAAGCACTAGCAGAGAGACTAAAGCAAATTTAATGATGCTTGAAGAAAAGTTAACCTCAAAAGATGGTAAATTTGTTTTGGATGAATCTAGCAAAGATGTGTTACATAAAAATCAAGCTTGGGCAATGTTAATTGATGATAATGGGGACAGAATATGGGAGTATGATTTACCCAAAGAAATACCAAAGCATTATACTTTAACGGATGTAGCTAAATTTTCAAAATTCTTTTTAAAAGACTATCCTGTGTATGTATGGGAGCATCCTGAGGGGCTTCTAGTTACAGGATATCCAAAAGACAAGTATACTAGGTTTAACCTTACTTATACCATTAGAGAAATAGAGCAATTTCCAAGGTTAATATTAGTTATGCTTTTGCTTAATGCAATAATTACTTTTTTAATAGCTTTGTTCATAGGATTAAAAATGGTAAAATCTATAAAGCCAATTATTACAGGGATGAAGCTTATTTCAAAGGGCGAGCCAGTATTTCTTCAAGAAAAGGGAATACTTAGTGATATTTCAAAATCTATTAACTCTGTATCTAGAGAATTACAGGAAAAAAATGCAAAGCTTAGAAAAAGAGAAGAAGCTAGGTCTAATTGGATTGCAGGAATATCTCATGATATAAGAACACCACTTTCAATGATAATAGGATATGCTGGAGAGCTTGAGGAAAGTAAAAATCTTTCTCAAAGAGAACATGAGCAAGTATCTATTATATGTAATCAAGGTATTAAGATTAGGGAATTAGTAAGCGACCTTAACTTAGTCTCTAAATTGGAATACAATATGCAACCATTGGATTGTGGTAAAATTAGAGTTTCTGTTTTCTTGAGAGAGGTTGTTTCTGATTTTATAAATAATAATTTGGATAATAACTTTTATATTGAGATTAATATATTGGATGAAGATATTATTATAGATGCAGATAAAAAGTTATTAAAAAGAGCTATTAGCAATTTGATACAAAATAGTATAACTCACAATCAACATGGGTGTAATATAAATGTAGTTTCAAGGTCTGATTTAGATTTTTGTTATATAACTATTGAAGATGATGGAAAAGGTATGAGCAAAGATAAAATTAGTTATTTATTGAATAATCAATATAATTTGAGTGATGCATATGCTAAAGGTCAGAATCATGGTCTGGGTCTTTTAATAGTAGCAGGTATTATAAACGCACATAAAGGTAAATTAAATATCACAAGTGATGATTGTCATGGTCTAAAAATAACTTTAAAATTCCCACTAGTAAAGTAAAATTTTATGATAAAATAATAAATAAGCGTGAACAATGAAAATATTTTGAAAATAATTTTATTATTTATTGACAAAAATGTTCTATCGTAGTAGAATAAATATAAATTCTTTTCTTGTCAAGTTTTATTAAATAAAATAGTAACTTTTGCTTTATGCGCTTAGAGCTAAGTTACTCATGGTATCAAAATTTTCATAGGAATAATATATTTTGGAATTATTGTAAGACTGTTAAACTCTTTAAATAGTTCCCTTTTTTTAATATTTTTCAATAATACTTAAAATATTATTGACAAAAATATTCTACTAAAATAGAATTATAATATAGTAGTTTTTAATTTTGAGAAGAAGATAATCAGATTTTAAGAGCAGATTTAATTAGAAGAACTTTTATGTAATTATTAGAGGAATATTTTATTAGAACCTTGTATTTAGAGCGAAAGAGCATCTTAAATAGACATTTTTTGACCATATAAACTCTACTAAAGTAGAGTTTTGGTGTCTGATTTTTAGTGATATAAAGTATAGATGTCTAGATATGTTGAATTAAATTAGAGCTATAAAGAACTGTTGAGGAAAAGGTTTGGATTATAAAAATCATAAATGAGAGATTCTTTTTTTAAAAGCTAGAGAAGCAATAAGTCAAAATTAAAAGAAGTAAGATTACTAAAATATAAATGCTTAAAACTAGAAAGAAAAATTTAAAAGAAGGGAGAGCTACTGAGACAAGTATCCAGAAGTATATAGCTGAGTACAAGATATTTCATAAAACTTAAGCAATATAAAGTAATTCTGACACTATTTACACATGTTTATTATGTACAAATAGCTAACTTTAGAATTTAAGATTGAGAAAATCTTATAAAATTACAGTAATTTAAATGAATATAGCATCAATTAAATTGATGAAAATTTTACTGTGAATATTGCTTGTCTGTATTCTGAGTAGCAAAGGTTTATTATGCCAATAAAAAAGTTGCCACAATCAGAATTGAAGATAATGAAATTTATATGGAAAGTAGATTCCAAAATAACATCAAAAGATATTATTTTAGCTATGGAGCAAAAATATCAATGGAAGCAAACGACAACTTTAACTATTTTATCTAGATTAGTAGTTAAAGGATTTTTAAGTTCTAAAAAGGTAAATAAACATACACAGTATGAGATTTTAATTAATAAAAAGGACTACTTGAATGTTGAAACGAGAGAATTTTTTAGTAATATTCATGATTCCTCTATAAAAAGCTTATTATTATCACTTCATGCAGATGATAATATAAGTGAAAAAGATATACTTTTTATTGAAGAGTGGTTAAGAAGTATTAAATAAAAATAAGAAAATAAGATTAAAGAAAAATAGTAGCTATTTGTAAAATAAAACATGATACCTAAAAATATGAAAACTTATTTTTAGAAATTTTGTGAGCTTGTATAATATAAGTAAAACATTAGATTGGTGATTTATGTAATTTAATAGATTATATGTAAATTAAATATTATAAAAATACAATCTTAAAGCAAAATTAAAGCAAAATTTTGTATAATATAAACATAAATCATATACAGTATATTTATGATATGTAGTATATCTGTATTTGAAAATTATAAGTGGATTGTAATATGAACTAAAATAAAATTAAATATGAGTGTAAATTAATGATGGACAATTCTATTAATTCAATATAAAAAGCTACCTTTAGTTATCAATTAAATAACTATATTTTAGGGTAGCTTTTTGCATATGGATTGTAGTTGTGTAGAATACATAATTTCATAATTTTTATAAATATGACATATAGCTTTCAAGTTTAAATTGGTACAATAAAATAATAATAAAAATTAGGGGGGATATTTATGAAATATCAATGTTCATTATTGGCAGTAAATGATATAGAAGTGTCAAAAAAGTTTTATGGAGAATTGTTTGACCAAAAAGTTGTGTTAGATTTAGGGAAAAATGTAACTTTTAGTGGAGGATTTGCAATACAAGAGGATTTCGCATGGTTAACAGGACTAAATCCAGATACAGTTGTGAAAAAATCACACAATATGGAACTTTATTTTGAAGCTGATGATTTTGATAAATTTATTGAAAAACTTAAATCATATAAAGATGTAGAGTATGTTCACCAACCACTAAAATATGAATGGAAACAGAGAGTAGTGCGTATTTATGACCCTGATAAGCATATTATTGAGGTAGGAGAAGCTATGGAAGTTATAGCCAGAAGATACTTAGATGAAGGGTATTCTGTAGAAGAAGTTTCTAAGATTATTCAACATCCAATTGAATTTGTAGAGGAATGTAAAAGGAGTGAATAATTTTGATACTAGTATTTTTAGATTAAAAATAAATCAAAAGTGGTGATTAAAATTGTATGAAAGAATGTTGAATAAAAGTGTTATGCCATCAGAAAAAGAGATTTCTGAGTATGTTGGCAAAAAACATTTTAATCTTATTTTGCATCTTGAGAATTTATTAGATAAAAAATATGATTTGCGTAAAGAATTAAGATTTCCTTTTGGAAATAATTATGGCTGGGGATATAAGTATTCACATAAAACAATGCATCTATTTTATGTGTTTTTTGAGAAAGATTGCTTTACGGCAACTATTCAAATTGGAAGTAATGATGTAGACAAGCTATTAAATATATTGGATAACTTATTGCCAAAGACAAATGAATTTTGGGATAAGCGATACCCTTGTGGAAGTGGAGGATGGATAAATTATAGAGTGGAGAATGAGAAAGAGCTTGATGATATTTTAAAGATTATTGAAGTTAAGAAAAAGCCTCCAAAAAATCTAATCATATAAAATAATAGTATTTGACAAGATTAATGATGTAAATTAAAATGAAAAGATATTTCTAGACAAGAGTATTGAGATAGAATGTATACTAGAAAAATAAACTATTCTTTAAAATAAGTGAGTATTTATAGTGTTTTGAGATATAGTTGATTTTTAAAGTATAAGTATACTATAGAACTCTTGTATAAATAGATATTAGTTAAATATTATCGTAAAGGAGTGATTAGTATTAAAGCAAAAGAACTTTATAAAAAGTTAGACTTAGAATTTGATATTAAAAATATTGATGATGATTGGAGTTTTATGAATTTTGAAAATGATTTTATTACTCCAGAGTTTAAGAAAAAATACATAGGTTTAGTATTAGATAATGCTCAAGACATTAATAAAGTATATACAGTTACTTTTCCAGATAAAGAAATAATTCAGCAAATCATAGATAAAGATGAAAGAGATATCTTACTTTTTTCACACCATGCAATGGGATATATAGCATCTGATGAAGGTTTTCCATTTCATGACATTCCACTATCTTATATGGAAGAGATGAAAAAACGTAGAATTTCTTTTTATGTATTACATTCTCCATTAGACAATTATAGTGATTATTCAACTTCTGTTAGTTTTGCAAATGCTTTAGGTCTTGAAATTGTCAAACCATTCTGCAAATATGATGATAAAATCAAGGTAGGAGTTATATGTAAAACATACTTAAAGTCAGTAGAAGAGATTAAGGAGCTTGTTAAAAAAGCAGTTGGACATGATGTGAAACTATATGATTATGGAAGCTCTTTTTTAAAAGATGGTTTAGTAGCTATTGCAGCAGGGGGAGGAAGTTATCCATTTGTAGCAAGTGAAGTTGATGAGCTTTGTATAAATTTATATATTACTGGATTTACCAAGCCTTTAAAACATTTTGAGCCAGTATTAGAATTTCATAGAATTGCAAAAGAGAATTTAATTAATGTTATAGGTGCTACTCATTATTCTACAGAAAAATTTGCATGTATGTCTTTAGTTAATTACTTCAAAAATCTAGGGCTAGAATCAGAATTCTTAGAAGGAAAGTATTATTTAGAAGATTTATAATAGATATTAAACAAAAATAGGCAGTCAGTAAAAATTTGTGTTTACTGACTGCCTATTTTATTGTTTTTAGAATAATATCTTAATTAGCTTTATAATGTAGTATCGTAATACTCTCTGGAGAATTTAAAAAAATTGTCTTGGAGTTAGATTTTTTAGATATTCCAAAATCTATTCATATCTGCTTCTTTATTTGTTCATATTTTATAGCTAACATATATCAAGGTTATTTTTCCTATTTCACTATAGAATACTTATTTTTCGATGTTTTTTTATAGTATTATTATGATAAACTATATTTTATAAGTATTTATTTTAAATTATTATAAATATTAATTTTAAAATAATAGAATTATTATATTTATGAGAATAAATGGTATAATAAAAGGTAAAGTGTCAAATATCCGCTAAACTAAATAGATTAATTAGTATATACATTAAAATATAAACAATTTAAATAAATAATAATTTATAAGGAAAGGAAAGATAGAATGGTATTTACGAAAAGTAATAAGTATGACAAAGAGTTCCTCATGAAAAATATGATGGGACCTAATTGTATAAAAATACTAGAGGAACTGACAAATAAGATAAAATTAGAAAAGGGAATGCGTATTTTAGATTTAGGATGTGGAAGAGGTATATCTTCTATATTTTTAGCAAATGAATTTGATGCAACTGTATTTGCAACAGATTTGTGGATAGAACCAACTGAGAATTATGAAAGATTTAAGGACTTTAACTTAGATAATAAAATATTTCCAATACAAGCAGAGGCACATGAATTACCTTACGCAGAAGGTTTTTTTGATGCAGTAATAAGTGTTCATTCTTATCACTACTTTGGAAATAAAGAAGGTTTTTTAGAAAATCACATATCACCTCTTGTAAAAGAGGGTGGAATAATTGCAATGGCAATGCCAGGATTAAAACAAGATTTTGTAGATTGTATACCTGATGAACTTATTCCATTTTGGCAAGATAACATGAATTTTCATTCTCTTAAATGGTGGAATGAGCTTTGGTCAGAATCGGAGTCTGTGATTTTAGAGAAATGTGAAGCTTTAAGTTGTCATGAAGAAGCATGGCAAGATTGGCTAAACTGCGATAATTCTTATGCAAAAAATGATAAAAAAATGATGGAAGTAGAAGATGGTAAGTATTTTAATACAATTTCTCTAATAGCTAGAGTTAAATAAAAGTTGGAGTTAGATAAAGACTAGAGCTTGATAAAGATTTGAATCAGATAAAGATTAGAGTTAGATAAAAATTCAAATACAAAAATAATTATTCAAATATAAAGATGATTATTTAAATACAAAATGATTTTTTAGAGAATTTATACCCAATTGGACTATTTAGGTTGATTGGGTATTTTTATTTTGTAATAATATACTAAAAATAAAAATTTTATGTCACAAAGTACTTTTTAAATTGTCTAACTTAATATGGGGGTGAAATTATGAGTGAAAGTACACAAAATAATGTAAAAAAAGATGAAATAGAAAATTTGATAGATAGAGCTATTTTAGGAGACAAAAATCTCTTGAAATTTTGTTATTGGATGTACAGGATTTAGTATTTAATTTATCTTTAAGAATGTTAGGTACTGTACAGGATGCAGAGGATGCCAGTCAAGAAATTATGATACGTGTAATTACTCATCTATCTACATTTAGAAAAGAAAGTTCTTTTTCTACATGGGTATTTAGAATAGCATACAATCATTTACAAAATTATAAAAAAAGTATGTTTTCTAAACAGCATTTAAGTTTTGAATATTATGGAGCTGATATCAAAAATGGCAAATCAAAAGATATACCTGATTTATCTCAAAGTGTTGAAACTTCTATTATTGAAGAAGAACTAAAATATTCATGTACAAATGTAATGTTACAATGCTTGGATGTAGAGAGTAGATGCATTTTTATTTTAGGTACAATGTTTAAACTAAATAGTAAAGTTGCTGCTGATATTTTGGAGATATCTTCTGAAGCATACAGACAGAGGCTATCACGAATTAGGAAGAAAATGGCCTCATTTTTAGATGGGTATTGTGGATTAAGTGGAAAGGGGGTATGTCAGTGCAAGAAGCGTATTAATTATGCAATAGTTAATCACCGTATAAATCCTAAAAACTTGGAGTATTCTAGTCTAGAAAAAGATGATGATAATACTATATTTAAATTTAAATCTGCTATGGAGGAAGCTGAAAATTTTTCAACAGTATTTTCAAGACTTCCATCATATTATTCTAGTGAAAAATTAAAAAAATTTCTAACAGATTTTTTACATTCAGACTGCTACTCAATAATTAAAAATTTATAAATAATTAGAAAGTTTTTAAAATATGATGCAAAACTTTAATAAGTATTAAGTATGAGTATTAGAAGTTATTTAGATATGTAATTTTAAAAATTAATTAATGAGTATTTTAAAATAGCTATATGGTATTTGAGTATCAATCAAGTATTTAAATAATTTTTAAAAATATTAATAAAATTAATATAAAAGGGAGAGAAAATTATGAAAAAAAATTGTATATTAGAGTTTTTAAATGCACTGAAAAACAATAATTCAAGAGAGTGGATGATGGAAAATAAAGAATGGAAAAAAGAAGCTACATTGCAATTTGAACATTTGGTACAAGATATAATTAATACTTTAGCTTATCAAGATAAATCTATTGCACATCTAAATGCAAAAGATTTAATATTTAGGTTGAATAGAGATACTCGTTTTAGTAATGATAAATCACCTTATAACCCATCATTTAGAGCACATATTTCATCTGCTGGACGAGTACCAATTCCAGTAGGGTATTACATAGATATTTCTCCACAAAATATATTTTTAGGAGCAGGACTTTTTACACCACAGCTTTCAGATGCAACAACAAGAGTGAGGGATTATATACTTAAACATTCAGATGAATTAGAATCTATTTTGTATAATCATAAATTTTCAGAGAATTTTACTTTAGATGGCGAAAAACTAAAAAATATTCCAAGAGGATATCCAAAAGATTTTACTAAAGGAGAGTATTTAAAACACAAAAGCTGGTATATTGAATATCACTTACAGGATAGTGACTTAGACAATTTATATGAATTTTGTAAAATGGTTACTGATAAATTCTTACTTATGAAACCTTTTAATGATTATATTAATAAAGCTTTAGAAGGCTACAAAATGCCTGAGAGAAAAGCTTAAACATAAGAAATATGAGTAGAGTATAATCGGGGCATAATATTAGTAAAAGTTTAAAATATAGTACAGTTAAAGTGTAATAAAGTGTTAAAATATTTGACAAATCGAAGGGTTGCTCTTATACTCAATACAAGTAAGGTACCTTTTTAAAGGACTTATTCGAAAAAAATCATATAATTAGTAAAATGTATGATTACAAAATTAATAATTAATTTAGGAGGTAAAAATCATGAATGAAACTCAAGATGAAAATTTATTAGAGCAATTTTTTAAAGTACAATCGTTACTACATAAATTTCACCTTCAAAATCATAAATCACATGGTTTTTTTAGAGGAACGCATAGAGGTCAAGGAAGAGTATTATCTATGCTAAAAATAAAACCAGAAATTACTCAAAAAGAACTATCTTATTTGCTTGATATGAGACCTCAATCTTTAGGAGAGTTGCTTTCAAAACTAGAAAATCAAGGATTTATTACTCGTACACCTTCAGAAAAAGACCGTAGAGTAATGGTAGTAAGACTGACATCAAAGGGTATGGATGAAATTAATAAAATTGAGCAGGAAGAAGACCCAACTAATAAAATATTCGATATTTTAGAAAAAGAAGAAAAAAGTATTCTAAGTGATATTCTTACTAAGATTACTAATGAGTTGGAGAGAACTATAAAAAATGATGATAATATTAATTTTGATGGGGCGCATATGGGAGCACACTCAAGACCATATCCTGGTCAACGCTTAAGTTTTAATGGAAGAGAAGGTTTTGGAATGGGGCATATGGGTTCACATCCAAATCCACATGAGGAACCACATCCAAGTTCTCAAGAAGAAAAAGAGTTTTACAATCCACGTATGGAAGCATTTCAAGCTTTTTTTAATAGAGAAGAATTCTTTGAACAAATGACGAAACAGCATCCAGGATTTTTTGAACAGATAGCAAAAGAACATCCAGAGTTTTTCAAGAATAAGAAATTTGATGAGCAGAATGTATCTAAGGATGAAAAGTATAGCGAAAAGGATGTTAATGAAGATTAGAAACTATCTATCTTCCCACTATAATTATATCATAAATAAAAAGTTTTTTTAAGACTATGAATATATCCTCATTTCTATATAATTGATATAGCGGATTAAACGTTAATTTCAATTGAGGAGGATTATAATATGAATCTAAATGATTTTGAATTGAATCTTGAAAATGAATGGCTCCAAAAAGTTCTTAAAGAAGCTAACAGACAGCTTGAGGAAAAACGTAGAGAAAAGGATAAACTAAAAAAAGATGCTATAGAAACTCAAAGGGAATTATGGAGTGATTTGGGGGCTATTTCTATTGAAAATGGATTAGAACAACTTTCTGAGTTTATGTCATTTATGGATGTTATGAAGCATCAAAAAAGGAGCCATGAATTTACTGAAAAGCTCAAAGATAAATACGAAAAAATGATTGAATCTCCTTATTTCGGACGAATTGACTTTACTGAAGATAATGAAGTTGATACTCAAAAGTGTTATATTGGGCTATCAAATCTCATTGATGATGATTATGATTTTTTTGTATATGATTGGCGAGCTCCTATTTCAAGTATGTTTTACGACTATGAGATTGGACAAGCAAGTTATGATTGCCCAGAAGGATTAATCTCTGGAGAAATAACTAAGAAAAGACAATATAAAATAAAAGATAGAAAAATTGAGTATATGTTTGACAGCAATCTAAATATTGATGATGATGTCTTACAAGAACTTTTAGGCAAAAACTCTGATGAGAAAATGAAAACTATAGTTACAACTATTCAAAGAGAGCAGAATCAAGTGATTCGTAATGAAGATTATAAAAACTTAATTGTACAAGGCGCCGCTGGAAGTGGAAAAACATCTATAGCACTTCATAGAATTGCATATTTACTATATAGACATAAAGATAAAATAACATCTAAAAATATAATAATATTTTCTCCAAATAACATATTTAACGACTATATATCAAATGTATTACCACAACTTGGTGAAGATAATATTTGTCAGACCACATTTAAAGACTATATGCATCAAGAATTAGGAAATGATTTTAAAAAAGAAAGTCCATCAGAAATGATGGAGTATATATTTGATAATAATCAAAAAATAACATATAGAGATAGGATAGAAAATATAGAATTTAAAACATCTTCAGAGTTTGTGGATATATTAAAAAAATATATAACTCATCTAGAGACAGAGGATAGATGCTTTGAAGATATTATTGTGAGAGGCAAGTTGATAATTTCATCTAAGGATTTGCAAGATTTGTTTTCCAATGATTATTCAAATCTACCAATCAAGAGAAGATTAGAAAAGATAAAATCAAGAATAATGTTTCTAATTGAACCATATGAAAAAATTTGGGTTGATGAAATATTTAAAGAACTTGAAGAATCTGAAGATTATATAGAAAAAGAAGAAATGATAGAAAAAAGTACTCTTATTGTAAAAGAAAATTTGAAAGAAATCTATTCTAAAGTTTTAAAAATGACAGAGCTAGACTTGATAGACACTTATAAAAATCTATTTGAGAATTTGGAGATGTTTTTAGATAAAACGAATATTGAGTATGATAAAAATCTTATAGATAATATAAGAACTTATACAATGGATAATTTGAGTGTAAAGAGCCTTTATTATGAGGACCAAGTTGCTCTTTTATATTTAAAAGGGGTTCTTGGAGGTATCCCAAATACATCACAAATTAAATATGTAATCATAGATGAAGCACAGGATTACAGTCCATTACAATATGAAATATTTTATAAACTCTTTAATTCTGCAAATATGACTATATTAGGAGATATCAACCAATCAATCAATCCATTTATGAATATTGGAGATTACAATAATATTCATGATATATTAAAGAATGATACTTGTATAATAAATCTAAGTAAAACCTATCGTTCAACAATGGAAATTACTAGATTTTCAAGAAAACTTCTTACTGAATCTATAAATGATGAATATGTTGAAAGACATGGTGATGAGCCTAAGATAATCGGTTTTAAAGATAAAAATCAACTGAATAAAAAACTTATTGAAGATATAAAAGGTTATAAAAAGAAAAATTATAACTCTGTTGGTATCATAACAAAAACAGTTCGTGAAGCTAGAGAAGTATACGAGTTTTTAAAAGAGAATGATGTTGATGTACAGTGTATAACAAAAGATGATGATGAGTATATAAATGGCGTGTTAATAATGCCTTCATATCTATCTAAAGGGCTTGAATTTGATGTGGTTATTATATATAATGCAAGTAATAAAAATTATAATAATGAAGATGAAAGGTTGCTCCTTTATACTTGTTGTACAAGAGCTCTTCATGTACTAAACATATATTATTTAGATGAGATAAGTTCTTTATTAAAACAATATTAAAGTAAGATTAAAGTAATACTAAAACGATATTAAAACAATATTAAAATAATATTGAAGTAATATTAAAATAATGAAATTTTAACTCTTTTCTAATTTTTTAGGATTATTATATATTTATTATGTACTTGTAATGAATATTTATATGAGTATTTTATGATAAAGTTAAAGCCCTTAAAATTCAAAATAGATGTTTTTTAAGGGCTTTTTTAGTAGTATTATTTAGTTAGAATTTGTATAGCAGTTAAATAGTTAAAATCTGATATAAATTCTAAAAAAAATATTAATATAAAAGAGATGGTTATGTTTACTAATAAATAAATTAAAGTCACAAATAATAGACTCATAAATAATTCAATTGTTAGTTATGTTTTATATTACTTATCTTTATTTTGTATCTATTACTTCATGAGCCATCTCTACTAAATTATTCATAGATAAATCTGAGTCCTGAACTATAAATGAGTAATAAACTCCATTTTGTTTCCAGCTCAAATATTTATATTCATTAACTTCCACATCACCTGACCACTCACTAAATACATATTTACCTGATTTTTCATCAAGTTTATCCTGTTCTGTCATTTTATAACCTTCTGGTACATACTTTTGCTTGAATTCCTCATAAGAAATATTTACATCTTTGTATGTATCTACAACTTTTATATTCTCAGAATCTTTTCCAAGTACATTATTTGATGTTTTAAGAGATATTTCATCATTACCATTTTCATAGGTAAAATCAAGTGCTTTTAATTCGCCTAAAATGTTATCTTCCTTATCAAGTCCTTTTTCATTTATAGTATAAGCTCCTTTAAATTTATATCCATTACTAAATTCAGAAACTATATTAGGGGCAAATTTAAAGTCTTTTTTTACTTGTTCTGTAGTTGGGATAGATGTATAGGTAGCCCTAGTACTTGATTTTCCAATTATACTAGATATCTCTCCTGTAGCAAGAACTGTTGTACCCAAAAGTAGAGTAACAGCAAAAGTTGCAATTAATCCTTTTTTGAATGATAAATTAAATGGTAATTTATGTTTTTTATTATTAATCATTTTATAATTTTCCCCTCTTTCTGGTAGACTATTTAATGTTTTATTTAATCTATTATGAAAGCTTTCTGGAGCTTTCGGAAATGAATTATTTAATTTGTTTTTGTTCATACATTACCTCCACATTTTCTAATTTAGTTTTTAATAATTTTCTACCTCTTGATAATCTGCTTTTTACAGTTCCTTGAGGTATATCTAATATTTCTTTAATCTCATCTATTGAATATCCCTCGATATAATAAAGAACTATTGGAATCTTAATTTTTTTAGATAAACCTTGAATAGCAATATATAAATCACTGTAATCATCATCTTCTTCTACTTTTTTGTTCTTGAGAATTTCTTCAAAGGGTAGAAGATTAAACTGTTTACGTCTTAATGAATTACATTCATTTATGACTATTCTAATCAACCAAGTCTTAAAATATTGTTGTTCTTTCAGTGAGTCTAACTTTTCATATGCCTTTAAAATAGCATTGTTGACAGCATCCTCACAATCTTGGTCATTTCCTAAAATAGACTTAGATATGCGATACAAAGTCTGTTCTGACTCAAGAATATTATTAATAAATGTAGTTTTATCCAATTGTACTCCTACCTTTCTATGCAAATCGTAGCGCTACTTTTTTGCCTTACACTTATTAGATAAAATTTTACTATAAATGGTTCACTTTTTTTAAATAATTATTTTATTAGTAGGAGTATCCCTAATTTTTTTCATTTTGAAAATAGAAAATAAAAGAAATTGAAGAAAATACAAAGGTACCTTAAAAATAGTGTTGACAAAATTATAAGGTACCTTTATAATTAAAAATAGATAAGGTACCTTAATAAAACTGAAAAAATAAATTAATAGAAAAAATCGAGTTAATTAGGAGGAGTTAATATGAATTATTACAAAGATAAAAGAGAAGGATTTAGAGGATATGGAGGTCCTCATAGACATCCATGGAATCATGTATGTGAAGGGTGCAAAATATTTGAAATGATGTGTCATGAAGGATTTGCACCAAGAGGATACGAAGGAGGTCATGGCAATAGAGAATGTAGAAGTCATGACAATAGAGAATATAGAGGTCATGAAGGATTTGCGTCAAGAGGATACGAAGGAGGTCATGGCAATAGAGAGTGTAGAAGTCATGAAGGATTTGCGCCAAGAGGATACGAAGGAGGTTATGGCAATAGAGAATATAGAGGTCATGAAGAATTTGCGCCAAGAGGATACGAAGGAGGTCATGGCAATAGAGAATATAGAGGTCATGAAGAATTTGTGCCAAGAGGATACGAAGGAGGTCATGGCAATAGAGAATGTAGAGGTCATGAAGGATTTGCACCAAGTGGTCATGAAAGAACTTACAGAGAATTTAAAGAAAATGAAGAATTTGATGCTAAAAATTATCAAGAAAACAATGAATATCAGAAATGTGGAAGATTTGAAAACCAAAATGTAGATGAAAAAATAGTGTCTGAAAATAAATCAGATACTGAGAAAAATAATATAAAAGAATATGAAAAAATTTATGAATCTAAAACAGCAACTGATGAACAAGTAGAAGAGGTTAATAAAAATAATACTAAAGAAGAAATTAAAGGTGAAAAAAAAGATACTGATAAAAAATAGGGTTAGAAATTCAATAAATAAACAATTAAATTAAAGGTTAAAAAATAAATATCAGAATACAAATAAAAACATATTATTGACTAAATCAAAAAGGTGATAGCTTTAAAAAGACTGTCACCTTTATTTTTTTATAGTTGTTTATTGGTGCAAGTATTTCAATAAATATGGGAGATAAAGATTAGTTTTATTAGGAATGATTAAAAACATATAAATTTGAGTAGATATAAGTTACAATTTACATTTTTATGATAACATTTTCTTTACAATTTTTTAGATATATGTTAATATTTAGAAAAATGCATATGTATTCATAAAATAGCCTTAAAATAGATAAAAAGGCTATAAAAAAGAAAACGTATGCAATAACAAGTCAATAAAGTTAGATTATACTTTATAAATTTGGGAGGATATAATCATGGGAAAATATCAAGAATCAAAAAGAGTTGTAAGAAATTACTTTGAAGCATTAGAAAATGCCAATGGAGATGAAATTAAAAAAATTTTAAAACAGCACATGAAGTCAGATTATGACTGGAGAGGCGTATATCCATTTCGTGAACAAAAAGGAGTTGAAAATGTAGCAGATATATTTTGGAAGCCTTTAAAGCATTCATTGAGTAATATGCAAAGACGACAAGATATCTTCATTGCAGGTACTAATGAAATTGATAACAGTGAGTGGGTAATGAGTATGGGTCATTTTATGGGACTTTTTGATAATGATTGGCTTGGGATTAAGCATACTCGCAAGATGATTAGCTTAAGATATGCGGAATTTAACTGTGTGCAGGATGGTAGAATTTCCAAAACTGGATTATTTGTAGATATAATTGGATTTATGATTCAGGCAGGCGTCAATCCATTGCCACCACAAACAGGTTCATATTTTGTATATCCAGGACCAATTGACCATAATGGATTACTTTTTGAAGATGCAGATGAAGTAGAGGGGGTTAAGACTTTAGCATTAGTCAATAAAATGGTAGATGATTTGTCTGAACTAAATGACAGTGGTTCTATGGGATGCCCACCAGAGATACTTGAAAAATCATGGGCTAAAGATATGATTTGGTATGGACCAGGGGGGATTGGAGCTTCTTATACTATACCTAGATATCAAGAACAACATCAATTGCCATTTAGAAATAATTTAAAAGGAAAGACTTTTAATGGACATGTATGTAGATTCGCAGAAGGTAATTTTGCTTGTTTCTTTGGATGGCCTAACTTAAGCAATATCCCATGTGGAGGATTTTTAGGATTGCCAGGTGGAGAGGTTAAGGCAGATATGCAAGTCGTTGATGTTTACTATCGTAAAGGAGATAAACTTAAAGAAAATTGGGTGTTGATTGATATTCCATACTGGTTAAAACAACAAGGTCTTGATATTCTTGAAAGAACTAAAAGTATTTTTAATGTTTAATTTTTAATAATTAATTTTGAATACGTATTCAAGGAAGGAGATAATGTAAATTGAAGTATATTGATAAAAATGATGTAAGAGAAAAAGATAAAGAAAAAGCAAAAGCAAAAGAAGTTGATATAAATGAGATTAAATTAAGTAATGTTGGAGTAAATAAAGCTAATAATGTTGAAGTAAATAAAGCTAATATAGATAAAATCAATGAGAATAATACTATTAAAAAAGCTGAAGAAATTACATTGAAGGGAGAAACAAATATGGAGTCTACAAAAATTTACTATGGAGATTCACTAGAAGTAACACCTGTTGGAGTAATGGATTATAATGATTTTTCAAATCAAACAAAAAGGGAGCAGAAGTTACCTGGATTTGATTCCAAATATAGAGATTTTGTAGACTATATTATGAAAATTACACATAATATTTGGGAAGAAAAAGGTATTGGAGTTATTTATGATACATATCACAATAATGTAACAATGCACTGTGGTTCTTCTAATTTAGTTGGTATAAAAGATGTTATCTCAAATACTCTTCAAACTTTACATGCGTTTCCAGATAGAAGGCTGATTGGTCAAAATGTAATATGGTCTAATTTTGGTGCTGATGGTTTTTTGTCTTCTCATCGTGTTTTGTCGACAGCAACTAATTTAGGTGACAGTAATTTTGCTCCAGCAACTGGAAAAAAGATAAATTTTAGAACTGTAATTGATTGTGCTACTACGAATAATAGAATCCATGAAGAATGGCTAGTTAGAGATAATCTATGGATTGTTACTCAGTTAGGATTAAATCCTCAAGAAGTGGCAAAAAATATGGCAAAGGCAAGTGCATCTAAAGTATTGAGTTTACAATCAACTTATGGTATTTGTGAGTCTATGGATGGTCAATTTATGCCAGCAAAGTATCAAGCTAAAGATGATTCTGTTGGTGAAATGATGCTTGAGATGACAAGTCGTATTTACAATTATAAATATATAAATGAAGTTAAAAAGTACTATCACGATAATGCAGTAGTACATTTCATATGTGATAAAGATTTAAATGGGTATGATGAGATTCAAGGAATGATTGTAAGTTTACTTGCTTCAATTCCAAATGGCAGTTATGAAGTAGAAAGAGTAACTTGTAATCAAAAGGAAAAAAATGAAGGATATGATGTATCTGTGAGATGGAGACTACGTGGAATAAATGAAGGCATTGGATTTTTTGGACAACCTTCTGGTAAGCATGTAGAGGTAATGGGAATTAATCATTATCATGTACTACAAGGTAAGGTAAAGGAAGAATGGATGACTTTTGATGGTATGGATGTTTTGAAGCAGATGTACATGGGTGTAGAAGAGTAAGATAGTTTAGAGTATAAATATTTTTAGAAATTATATAATAAGTATTCTTGTTATATAATTTAAGCAAGAAATATGTATGAAAAGTAAAAATTTAAAGTTTTAGCAATAGTATGCTTAATAGTAAGGGAGGGGTAATTATGAATAATATGAAAACAACAGATGTGATAGAAAATGATATTATACTAGGAAAAGATTATTCAAATCTAAAAAGGGGAATTGCATTTTTTTCGATTGCTTTAATATACTTTTTCTATTGCTATAACTTTATGGTAGGTACCTTTATTAAACCAACAATGATTTATACTTTGGCAGAAGGTGGATTTGGGTTTTCATTAAAACAGACAGAAGAAATATTTGCTGTCATGTCCTTTGGTACAATTCCAGGTACATTCATTTTTGGAGTAATTTCTACAAAGCTTGGTAAAAAGAAAACTTTAATTAGTGTAGCTTTATTAATTGGGTTGACGACTTTTATTCCAATGTTATCTCCTACAAATATTATATTGTGGAAAATTGCACGTTTATGCACAGGGGTAGTATTGGGTGGTGTATTTGGAACAGCTATGCCTCTAGTTGCAGATATGTTTCCAAGCAAATATCGTGGTAAGTTAGCTGCTGTATTAACTGCATTATTTTCACTAGCTATGATTTTTGGTGGGAAAGTGTATGGATTTTTAGGTGATGCAAATTGGCAAATATTAATGTATACTGCGATTATACCACCTATAGTTGGAGCTATTTTGGCATTTTTCTTTGTACCAGATGATTCAGAGTATACAAGAGAATTAGTTAAAAAAGGAAAAGAAACAGGTGAAAAAATTAGCTATGTAAGTATGTATAAGGGGAAATATTTGTGGATTGGACTAGGAACAATTATTTTATCAGGTGCTAACTTCACAGCATACTCAGCATTTTCAAACAATGCAACTACATATTTGGTAACAGGGATAGGAATGACAGCAGCAGTAGCAGGTTCTATATATAGTTTACAAGGAATTGGGCAATTAGTAGGATATTTATTTTGGGGTTCAATAGCAGATAAATTTGGAAGAAAAGTACCTTTTATAGGGATGGCATTAGCAGCAGTATTTGTATTTATATATACAAAACTAGGAGGAAATAATACAACAGCATTTTATATTATATCAGTATTATTAGGAATTGCTGTTGGGTATTCTGGAGCATGGGGAGCATACTATACAGAATTATTCCCAAGTAAATATCGTTCATTGTCCTCTGGAATGTCATTTAATGGAGGAAGAATTATATCTACATTTGCAATTCCTGCAATAGCTGGTACAGCTTCTGGTGCTTTAGGTATGACAACTATTTTTTATATATCAACAGCAGTATTTGTAGCAGGTGCTATTGTATGGCTGTTCTTACCAGAAACATTAAACAAGAAAGAGTAGAATTCTAAGAACTATTTTGTTGGTTAGAAAGGGGTGGCTTATGATTTCAGTAATCGATGTGTGTATTATAGTAGGATATTTGCTGTTAATGTTGGTTATTGGTTATTATTCAGGAAAAGATAATAAAAATCAAGAAGATTATTTCTTAGCAGGTAGGTCAATGCCATGGATTCCAATAGCTTTGTCAGTTGCTGCTACTATGATTAGTGCTAATGGATTTATAGGGGGGCCTGGATGGGCATATATGGATGGAATGTATCCAGTAATGGTTAACATTACAGTCCCTTTAGCAATATTTTTTGCACTGAGCATTACCACCCCAGTTATTTATAGATTAAAAATAACATCTGTATATGAATATATGGGACTTCGTTTAGGCAATTATTCAAGGGGCTTAACTATTATTCAATTTTTTATCAATTCATTGATTCAAGCGAGTTCTATGGTGTATATACCAGTACTTATTATTCAAATAATCACTGGTTGGTCACTTTATATTTTGGTTCCAATAGTTGTATGTGTAGCAATTATATATACACTACTAGGGGGAATTAAAGCAGTTATATGGACTGATAGTATTCAAATGTTAGTAGTAATAGGTGCTGTATTTATAGTAAGTATGACAGCACTAAAAGGAATGAATCTTGGCTTTTTTGATACATTGCAAATTGCACAACAGAGTGGTAAATTAAATACATTTGATTTTAATATGGATGTTTCAATTACAAATACTTTTTGGGCTACTCTGATTGGCGGAACTGTAATGTGGATAAGATATTTCTGCTTTGACCAATCTCAAGTTCAAAGAGTTTTGACATCTAAATCTTTAAAAGGAGCCAAAAATTCTTTTGTAGTTAGTGCATTTGTTATGAATTTAGCTTACTATTTTATGTTATTAGTAGGAGTGATTTTATTTGTTTATTATAAGGGAAGGACATTTGAAACTTCAAATGAAATAATGATTACTTTTATTTTGAATGAACTTCCAGTAGGGGCAATTGGAATTATTATTGCTGGTGTATTTGCAGCGGCGATGTCTAGTATTGACTCTATATTAAATAGTATGACAACTGTTTTTACAAAGGATATTTATGAGTTTTATTTTAAAAAAGATAATGAGGAATCGTCATTAAAAGTCACGATGATTATAACAATGATTATAGGTATTGTTATGACATGTTTTATTATTATGGGATTTGGAGGAAGCATCAAATCAATTCTTGACCTTGTTGGTAACTATATTTCATATTTTGCTGGTCCAGCTACGGGTGCATTTATATTGGCTATGTTTACATACAAAACTCATGATAAAGGGGTATCTATTGGTTTTATCATAGGATTAGTTTTAGGATTTTTTATTTCTAATAAATATAATGTGAGTTGGTTGTGGAATCCAGCAATAGGTGCTACAATAACATTAATATTTGGATATATTTTTAGTATCATTTTAAAGAATAATCATAATATAGAAGATATTAAAAAATATACTGTATTTGGTATGAGAAAAGAACTTATTTCACAAGGAATAGATAAAGTAGATGGAGTGTCTGTATTGCCATTTTCTTTAGGTAAACAAGAGTTAATTGTGTTAGTTTTTTTCGTTGTCCAATATATAATCTTATTTTTAATACAATTTTAATGAGAAATGCAAGATGTTTAATAAGAAGTAAAGGGCGTTAAAAAGAAATGCAAGATGTTTAAAAAGAAATACAAGATGTTTAAGGAGAAATACAAGATGTTTAAGGAGAAATACTAAATGAATCAAAAGAAAGTTCATTATAATAAATCGGCTACTTCAAAAGATGTTGCAAAATTAGCAGGAGTATCGCAGTCATCAGTTTCAAGGGCATTTGGTAGTGCAAATGGAAAAGGTGTAAAACCTGAAGTGAGAGAAAAAATTTTCCGTGTAGCAGATGAAATTGGATATGTTCCCAATTTAGTTGCAAGAGGAATGATTAGTGGCAAAACAAATGTTATAGGATTGATAGTTGGTGATAATCTAGGTCCGTTTTACAACAGAATTATTAACTTATTCGTGGAAAAGATTCAAGAAATAGGTAAACAGTGTCTTGTTTTTAAGGTTCCTAGACAAGAAAGAATAGATAATATAATTTCAAGAGTAATTCAGTTTCAAGTGGAAGCTGTGATTATTACAGCTTCAGCTATGAATAAGGTAATGGCTGAGACATGTGAAGAAAATAATATTCCTGTGATTCTTTTTAATCGTTTTATACCAGGTATAAAAATAAGTACAGTTTATGTAGACCCAATTGAAGGTGGAGGAATGGCTGCTGAATACCTAATTGATAGGGGACATAAAAATATAGGATACATTCAATTTACAAGAGAAACAAGTGAGGAAATGGAAAAGAAAATTGGATTTTATTCTAAATTAAGACAAAACGGAATTCACAATCTTAAAGAAGAATCTGCAAATTATGATTATGATTCTGGATATGAAGCTGGAAAGAGAATGTTAGCATTATCAAGTCCTCCAACAGCAATTTTTTGTACAAGTGATTTGATAGCTATGGGTGTAATGGATGCTGCAAGATTTGAGTATAAATTGAAGATACCAGAGGATTTATCAGTAATGGGATATGATGATATTCAGATGGCTTCATGGAAAAGTTATAGTTTAACAACGATTAGACAACCATTAGACTTATTAATTGGAAAAACGATTAATATACTTAAAATCTTATTAGAAGAAGATGATTGTGAGCCAGTAGTTGAAATGCTTAAGCCTGAATTAATTAAAAGAGATTCTACCATTTAGGATAAAATTATATTAAAGATATACTAATAATACTGTATAAACAAGAAAAGTATTCTTCAAATTCAAAATGAAGAATACTTTCTTGAATACTTGTGATTAATTTAGTAAACCTATATTTATAGTATATTTTTTTGTTTATATTATTTGTTTAATAAAAGTCTCAATTTATTAAGTACAGATAATTTTATGCCACCACCTACTTGATATACTTTTTCTGAGTTTTTTTTATCTAATATATTTTCTTGCTCTTTATTTAAACTACTTGTGGCTATTACAACTGGCATATTTTCCTTTGAGGCAAATGGACCTACTGATAAAGCATCAATCAGATTATTTTCCTTAGCTAATATCACCCCATTTATGCTATTATCTTTATAGAAACGTTCAATAACATGGGCATTAGTTTCTTGTCTGTCATTTCCAGCAATTCTATTTTTTGATACATCATTTGAAGTTACATTATTAATTTGTTCTATAGCTTTTTGAGAGATTTTAGTTTCCCCACCTATAAAGTAAGAAGTTTTTATTTTTTTAGATTTAATATAATCATATGTATCTTTATCTAAACCATCTTTTTGTGTAAGTATTATAGGAGAGTTATTTTTTCCTGCTACTGATGAAATAGAGAGTGCATCAGCTTCTCCATCTCCAGCACTTACATATATTGTATCAATATTGTTATTACCAGACATTTCTTTAGCTATATTTAAAGACGTTTCATATCTTGATTTCCCACCTATTCTTTTTACATTCATAGATTTATTAACACCTTTTAGTTGGTTAACAACTGAATTGGATATTGAAGCTTCACCACCTACAACTATTACATTAGATGCTTTTAATCTTTTAATTTCATCCATTGTTGATTTATCTACATTATTTCCATTAGAAAGTAACATTGGTGCATTTTTTGTATTTGCAAGTGGAGTAGACGATAATCCATCTACTAAGTGCTTATCAGTACCGTTTACAAGTATTACAGTATTTGAAGTTTTCCAGCCTTCTTTAGATACTTTTACTGCTGTTTCGAATCTGTCATCTCCAGTCATTTTTTTAGATTTTACATTAGTGTCTAGATTATCCCATAAATTTACTCTATCCTCAGGAGCTACATACATACCATCATTCTTTGTTATATTATACGTTTTATAGAATTCTTCGAAATTTGATAAGACACGATTTACTCTTAAAGTATTTGGACTATGCTCATCTCCTGTAGAGTTCTTTGCATATTCTCTTGTGTATAATCTAGTATATGACTTTGCATAACTCTTGAAGAACTTATCATAATTTGGATTTTCCATCTTTGATAAAATTTCCAAGGCTGCTCCTACACCACCTATATCTGCAATATTTTCACCTAAACTTATCTTACCATTTGCTTTTACACCTGGAGCTATTTCCCATCCATCATAGAAATTAACTACATCATTACAACGTTCTTGAAATTCTCTGTAATCATCCTTAGTCCACCAATCATGTTCTTTCCCACTTGAATCATATTTGGCTCCACTGTTGTCAAATGCATGAGAAATTTCATGACCTATTATTGCACCTATTGCACCTAGATTTTCTTCTCTTGATGCCTTTGGGTCATATAAAGGTGCTTGTAAAATACCTGCTGGGAAAGTCATTGCATTATCATACATTCCATACACTGCATTTACAGTAAATGTTGCTAAATTAAATCTATCTTTTGGTACTACCTTACCTGTATCTTCAGCATCCTTTTTTAGACGTGGAAGTTTAAAAGCAGTTATATTATCAAAATAATTTCCACCATTTTCTTTACTTTTAATGTCTACATTTTCTGTATCAGATTCCCATTTATCAGGATAGCCAACTACAAATGTCATTTTATCAAGTTTTTTTATAGCTTCTTTTTTTGTAGATTCACTCATCCAGTCAAGTTTTTTAATTCTTTCTTTATATAATTCTACAAAAGATTTAATCATATCTTCAATATCTTTCTTTGATTTTTCAGGAAAATATTTCTCTACAAATAATTTTCCAAGATATGAATTGAACCTTTCTGATGTTAATACTGATGCATCTTTTTCAGTTATTTTACTTTGTGAAGCATCTGCACCAGGATTAAAATTTTCAGCCCAAACATTTAGATAGTTTTGGTCTAAAAATTGCGCATTTTCTTCAGAAAGTTTTATTTTAAAAAGTGTTTTTAAAACTTCTAAATTGTTATTAGTGTATGCCTTATTAAATAGTTCTAAATCTTTTGGATTCATTAGCTTGATTTCTTTAGGAAGATTAGTATATCCAGCAGCAGTAAGCATTTTAGACAACTCTAAGTTTGGCATTTTTTCTTCCATCTCTTTTAAAGTCATCCTCTTATCAATATTTTCTTCACCTCCAGATACTTTTTTTACAAAGTTTATATACTCATCAACATGCTTACTAGCTTGTGCTTCACTTTCTCCACTTAAAATTAACAGTTTTTTAAAAAATGTTTTACTATTTTCTATTACCTCATCATTTGAATAGGAGCTAAATAAATGTGTATCAGCTATTGTTCCTATATATAAAGCATATTTTGCTTCACCTACATTGTCTTGCATTAAAGAAAGAGTAACCAAACCACCAGTTCCTATTTCTTCAAGTGATTTTTTTTGAATATCACTAAGTTCTTTTACATTCTTTGCTTTATCTATAGCATCAAGATATTTTTTTATTGGTTTATTTCCAAGTTCATTTCTGCTTTTCATGTCTAGTATATTAAGATAGAAATCTTTAATCTTTTGCTCTTCACTACCTTTTTTATGATTCCCTTCTACTATCTTTTTAATAATAGCATTAATTTTTTTTGTGTTCTCATTTTCAATATCAACATAACCACCAGATACTGCTTCGTCACTTGGAAGCTTTGATTCTTCCAAAGACTTTTTATTTACAAAATTATAAAAATCATCATTTGGATTGCTACCTTTAAATGCCCAGATACGTCTAACCATAGTATCAACTTCTCCTACAGTCATAACATCACTACCATGAAGTTTTTTGTCTTTAGTGTTAACCATAACTCCACCCTTTATTAAGTTATCTATATCAGACTTAGCAGAAACAGGGATATCTGTAAAACTTACATTTTTATCTGCCACTCTTTCATTTTGACCTTTTGGAGCTGATAAAGTTCCAAAAGCTCTACTTATCATGATAAGACCATCTAGTCTATTAACTTTTTGATTTTCTTTCTTTTCGTATCCAGACAGGATTTTCTTTTTATCTATATTAGAATTATATGATTTAGCTGATTGTAAAAGAAAATCAGCTAGTTGACTATATGTAGTACTACTAGTTTTAATTTCTTTTCTACTTTTAGATTGTGTTGTTTTTTCTGACTTTTCTATATTAGTATTACCTTGAGCAGTTTCTTGTGCCTGAGCAACTCCTGTAACTAGTGTAGTCATAACCATTCCTGTAGATATAATTTTTGCATTTAATTTTTTATTCATGATATTTTCCCCTTTTTATATGTATTATTTATGTGTTTAACATTTAAAATTTACTTTTTATTAGTGTCTTATATATTAGTCTATTGGTATTTATATACAAAACAATATCATAGTAATGTTAATCTTATGTTTACAGGAAGATAGCATTTATTATTAATCATATAAATAAAAAGAGACAATCTCTAAATGATTCTTAAAATCAGATAAGAGATTGTCATGTTTATATTAAGAGATTATCATATTTACATAAGGATAAAGTTGTGTAGCTTTAATATACAAAAATCTAATTGCTATAGATGTAACTGATAAAGACGAATCACAAATATAGGATTTTGAAGAAAGAATAGAGTAGTCAGAGGCTATAAAATTAATGAAGAGGCTGTAGGTAAATTTGTTTTTACACAAATCTATCTACAGCCTCAAGACATATCATCTTAAAGTATTTTGGTACATTTTAAATATTGAAATTCTTTTTAAGATTAATTATTAATTTTAATGTAAGAATTATTTAAAATACTATCAAATTAATTTACAGCTTCTTTTCCTATTAAATCTTTTAATTCTTCATGAGTCATAGTTTCTTTTTCAAATAGGAACTTAGAAACAGAATGTAAATCTTCAAGATTATCCTTTAACATCTCTAAAGTTTCCTTATAACAACTTTCAACTATACGATTAGCTTCTTTTTGAATTTTATCACATAAGAAAGTCTTATCATTTCCATCAATAGTCATAAATCCTAAGTTACTCATACCATACTCACAAACCATTTGGTTAGCTATCTCAGTAACTTTCTTTAAGTCATCCTTTGCTCCGGTAGATTTATGATTAAATATTAATTCTTCTGATGCTTTTCCAGCAAGTAATATTTTTATTTTTCCAATCAGTTCATCTCTAGTATAAATATATCTATCTTCATCAGGTAATTGAAGAACATAACCTAATGCTTGTCCTCTAGGTACTATAGATATTTTTTGTATAGGACAAATTCCAACGATATCACTTACAAGAGCATGTCCAGCCTCATGATAAGCTACTATCTTTTTCTCTTTTTCAACTAATGAAGAGTTTTTAGATTCTAATCCTGCAATAACTCTTTCAAGTGCTTTGTCGAAGTGTTCTGCTGTAATATATTCACTGTCATCTCTAACTGCAAATATAGCTGCTTCATTTGCTATATTTGAAAGATGGGCTCCGTTGAAACCGTGAGTTTTTTTAGCTAAAAGTTCTAGATTTACAGATTTGTCTATAGGCTTGTCATCTGTATGTACCTTTAGAATTTCAAATCTAGTGTGATAATTTGGTGCACCTATATGAATGTGTCTGTCAAATCTTCCTGGTCTAAGTAAAGCTTCATCTAATAAGTCAAGTCTATTGGTAGCACCTATTATTAATACATTGGAGTCTTTATTAAATCCATCCATTTCAACTAAAAGTTGGTTTAACGTTTGGTCTTTCTCATTGTTACTTTCAAGATGTCTTTTTGCTCCTACAGCATCTATTTCGTCTATAAATATTATACTTGGAGCTTCTTTTCTAGCTTTTTCAAATAGAGTTCTTACCCTTTTTGCTCCTACACCTACATATTTTTCAACGAACTCAGAACCTGTAACATTGAAAAATGATGAGTTTGTTTCACCAGCTACAGCAGATGCAAGTAATGTTTTTCCTGTTCCTGGAGGACCATAAAATAATACCCCTTTAGGTATTTTTGCACCCATTTTTTGATACTTTTGTGGAGACTTCATAAAATCAACTATTTCAAATAGTTCTTCTTTTACTTCATCTAATCCAGCTACATCTCTAAATGTAGTTTTTGGTTTTGTAGAAAGTGAATCATCTGTTTGATTTTCTCTTTCCATTTTTGTCTGTGCAAAGACAGGAACTGGATTGTTAATTTTTTTAAAAAAGTTGTTTAGCATTTTCATATTCACACCTCAGGTAATTAATTATTGTTAATCAATTTTATATTTTCCATATTTACTATTTTTTATTATTTATTTTTTATGGAAAAAATATACATGCAATCTAAATAAAAATAAATTCATAAATTTAACTGAAAAAAGTCATTTATAAATATGTGCAAATTAACTTTATATACTAAAAAAATACGACAAATCAAGATAAAATTGAAATGATGAAAAAACCATAATATAGATATTAAAGGATGTAAAGTAAAGTATTCAGTATAAAATTGGCTAAAGAAGTGTTTTTAGGTATTTACTATATAGAGTAGTAGGATAATAAAAGATTTTAAAGTTGAAGTTTGAATTTTTTTAATTAAATTTTGAAAAATAAGAGCAAAATAAATAGTACAAGCATATAATAAGTATTAGGAAGAAATAATTAAATGCAAATACGATGTACCTTATAATAAATATATGTAGGTTTAAATAAAAAAGCAGTTAATTTAGTAAAAATTTATTAAACTTAAAAAAATAGTTGCAAAAAATTTGATAAAATGATATAGTAGATAGGGTAAGAATAAAACAAAGAAGAAGTCCGCTTCTCACCTTACGCCGATGGTTAGTAAGGTAAATATAAGTTAAAGCTTAATAGTAATTTAAGCTTGTTTAAATTTGGTAACTTATATTGCGGATGATTATGTCATCCGCTTTTTATTTTATATTTTATAAAAATTTTGGAGGTGTCCTACAATTAGCAAAGAATTAGCAATCAATGAACAAATAAAAGACAAGGAAATAAGAGTCCTTTCACCTACAGGTGAACAACTTGGAGTAATGCCTACTAAAGAAGCTCAAGCAATGGCTACTAGTAAAAACTTAGATTTAGTTCAAATCTCGCCAAATGCAAATCCACCAGTGTGTAAGATAATGGATTATGGAAAGTTTAGATATGAGCAAGCGAGAAAAGATAAAGAAGCTAAGAAAAAACAAAAGACTATAGTTGTAAAAGAAGTAAGACTTAGACCAGGTATTGAACAAAATGATTTAAATACGAAAGCTAATAATGCTATAAAATTCCTTAAAAAAGGGGATAAAGTCAAAGTTGAACTTAGATTTAGAGGTAGAGAACTAGGACATAAAGATATAGGTAGAGAAGTTATGTTAAAGTTTTTAGAGATAATAAAAGAGTTTGGAGAACCAACAAAAGCCCCTGCATTTGAGGGTAATAATATGGTTGTAATTATAGATCCAAAAAAATAGATGATTAACTGAGAGGAGGAATTTGTCATGCCTAAAATGAAAACTCATAGAGGTGCAGCAAAGAGATTAAAGAAAACAGGAACAGGAAAGTTAAAGAGAGCTAAAGCTTATAAAAAACATATATTAACTAAAAAATCTGCAAAAACTAAGATGAACTTAAGAAAATCAACTCTAGTAAGTGATGGAGATGCTAAGAGAATAGCACAATTATTACCATACTAGGATAGGATACGGATTATAAACAATAACTATAGAAGAGGGATATAAAAGGAGGTCATAACGATGGCAAGAGTTAAAAAAGCTATGAACGCTCGTAAGAAGCATAAAAAAATATTAAAACTTGCAAAAGGATTCAGAGGATCTAGAAGCAAATTATATAGACCAGCAAATACATTCGTAATGAAGGCATTAAAAAATGCTTATATAGGAAGAAAGTTAAAGAAAAGAGACTTCAGAAAACTTTGGATACAAAGAATAAATGCAGCAGCTAGAATGAATGGAATATCTTATTCAAGATTAATGAATGGATTAAAATTATCTGGTATTGAAGTTAACAGAAAAATGTTATCTGAAATGGCTATACAAGATCCAGATGGATTTGCTAAATTAGCAGAAGTTGCTAAAGCAAAATTAGCTTAGTATTAAATCATGATAAAAAAAGTCCTTGAATTATTTAAATAATTCAAGGGCTTTTTTTATTTTTTGAATATTATTTGTTTATATAAAATTTTTAATAAACTTGATTAAATATTATCAATATAATAATATTATCTTATTAATAATAATGAGGAGGTAGTATAATATGAATGATAAACTTATGGATTGCTTCATAAATCCAGTTAAATGCAAGTTGTTACTTGAGATTTATTCAAATAAGCAAACTACAGCAAAGCAATTAGCAGAGAAGTTTAAGGATATATCACAAGCTACACTTTATCGTTATCTTGATAAAATGTTAAAGGATAATATTCTAAAGGTAGTTGAAGAAAATAAAATACGAGGAACTGTTGAAAAGGTATATGCTGTTAAGTCAGATATTGATGATGATGCAAAAAAAATGATAAATGAAAACTCAGCAGAAGCATATGTACAGCTGTTTACTCAATATATGATGGCATTTATGAAGGAGTTTTATGATTATGCTAAAAGAGAAGAAAAAGATATTTTAAAGGATGGCTCTGTTTTTTCTGTCTGTCCAATATATGCGAATCTAGAAGAAATAACTGAAGCAGCTAGAAAGATCGGTGATATACTAGAACCTTTAAGAAATAACTCATCAGGAGAAGGACGCAAAATGCACTCTATAGGATTAATAATTGCACCTCCTAAAGAAGAATAAAGTAAAATTGTTGAAGTGCAGTGTAAACAATATATAAGCTAGTATGATTAAATAAAATATTGAGGGTAGTTTTAAAATAAAGATAGCAGTTTGATTTCTATATCAAATTTCTATTTTTATTTTAGCATGTTAAACTTTACATAAGTAATAAGTAATAAGTAATAAGTAATAAGTAATAAGTAATAAGTAATAAGTAATAAGTAATAAGTAATATTTTTATGTTAATTTATAAAATTTATATGATGAATTGATATAACGTGATATAGGTTATATTTAAGACTACAACAAAATATAAGTATTTAATTTTGATTTAATTTTGGTTGTTAGGCAAGTTATAACTATATTCCTAGTAAAAGACAACGTTGTACTTTAGATAATAAATAAAGCTATTTATAGTCCAAAAAATAAGTTTTGTTAGTATATATTGAAATGTATATCAAGCTGACATGTAAAGTGATATTATATATTTAAGGAAAAAATTACAATATCTATAGGCATATATTTAAAGCAAAGGGGTTGAAACATATGAGATTGATTACACGTTCTGATTTTGATGGATTAGTTTGTGGTGCATTATTAAAAGAAGCAGGTATTATTGATGATTGGAAATTTGCTCATCCTAAGGATTTACAAGATGGGTTGGTTGAGGTGACAGAAAATGATTGTCTTGCCAATGTACCATTTGTAGAAGGGTGTGGTCTTTGGTTTGACCATCATTCTAGTGAATTTGAGCGAAATGAGCTTAAAGGAAGGTATAAAGGCGAAAGTCGTATTGCTCCTTCTTGTGCAAGAATTATTTATGAGTATTATGGTGGAAATGAAAAATTTTCTCATTTTAATGAAATGTTAGAAGCAGTAGACAAAGTTGATTCTGGAAATCTTACTATAGAAGAGGTACAAAATCCAACTGGATGGATTTTAATTGGTTATCTTATGGACCCAAGAACAGGGTTGGGGCGTTGGAGAAACTTTACTATATCTAACTATCAATTGATGGAAAAGTTAATTGATGCATGTAGAACTTTAGATACAGAAGAAATTTTAAATCTGTCAGATGTAAAGGAACGCATAGAAGTTTATTTTGAGCAAACAGATAAATTTAAAGAAATGGTTGCTAAATACACACGTACAGAAGGAGATGTTATTATTTCTGATTTACGTGGAGTAGAGCCAATTTATACAGGTAATCGTTTCATGATTTACAGTATGTATCCAGAACAAAATATTTCTGCTTGGATTGTAAATGGAAAGGGTGGGAAAGGGTGTTCTGTAGCTGTAGGATATAGTATTTTAAATAGAACTTCAAATGTTGATGTTGGTAGTCTAATGCTTAAGTATGGCGGTGGAGGTCACAAAGCTGTTGGGACTTGCCAATTTAATGATGAACAAATAGACGAGTTACTTCCAATGTTGCTTGATGAACTTATAAATCCTAAGAAGTAATGCTCTAATTTATAAAGGATAGTATAAATAAAATAGAATTTCATTGTACCTTTTAACATAAGAAAGTGAAGTGGTACAATGAAGTTCCTATAAGCATGCATATTGAGGATGCTTACATATGCAACAATCATATCTGAGGATATAAAATTACTTTGTATTTCTATATTTTGAATATCAGATAAAATATAGGTAATACAGTCAAAAATACACAAGTCCCTTTATCAATTTTACAACCATTCTGGTTACTTAACTGTTCAAATAATATTTTATACTCGATTTTCTCCATATATTTTAATATCGCTACAATCTCATCATAGCTATCTGTGTTAAATAAAAGTTTGTTATTTGAAGTATCTATTTAAAGTTTTCTAATAGTATATTTAAATATATTATTAAGTATGTTTAAATACCATGACATAAGAAATGAAATGTATATCTTTAAATTATAGATATATTTACAGGTAATAATCTACTAGTCCAATGAATGTTGCTCATAATCCTATAACCTGCTATAGTTTAAAATAAAGCATGATATTAAATTTTATTATAATCTAAAAATTTATGAGGGGGGCTTTTATGAAAATAAAATTTATTATAATGGTATTGATAGTGTTTTTAGTGGGATTGCTTGTGGCATGTCAAAGTACTAAAAATAAAGAAACTAAAATAGAAGATACAAAAGTTAATGTATCAGATACAGAAGTAAAAATATTAGGAACAGGTGATTTGCATTCAGTTGTGACAGATTCTCTAGTTTCATATGTAAATGAAGAAAGAGCAAAGAATGAAAATATACTTATGGTAGATGCAGGGGATTTTTTTGGTGAACAGAGTAAAGAAATGTGGGAATGGACCTCTGGCAAAAAACTAGTTAATATTAGAGAGAGTGGTACAGCAGAATATGAAGACATAGTTAAGAATAGTCAAGATGAAGTACCTATAGTTAAAGACATGATACCATTGAGATATGATGCTGTAGTACTTGGTGATAATGAATTTATTTCAAATGATAAGCAAGGTCTTGATAAATTAGTTTCTGATTTTAAAAATAATAATATACCAGTAGTATCAGCAAATATATATGAACAATCTGGAAAAAACTACATACAACCATATGTGATGAAAAATGTTAAGACAGATAAAGGTGATGTAAAAGTAGGAATACTAGGTCTTACTATAAAAGAAGTGGGGAAAAGTTCAGGATTTGAAGATATTGAAAAAGAAACTAAATCAAGAGAACTTGGAGAGCAAGCTGAGTATAAAGGTAAATTATATGCAAATGATTTAGTAGAAGATGCAAAGAAATGGATAAAAGTGATGAAGAAAGAAAATCCAGATATAGTAGTTGCAGTTGTACATTCTGGGGAAGAATCTAAGAGTTCTGATAATACAGGAAATAGAATAAAGGAACTAGCAACTACAGTAGATGGAATAGATGCAATAGTAGCAGGTCATACTCATAAGAAAATAAAGCAACATACATATAAAAATAAATCTGGGAAAGAAGTAATTGTTACACAACCAGGTTCGCATGCAGATAGTGTGTCAGAGATTAGCTTTAAATTAGATAAGAAGAATGGTAAATGGGATATAAAGAAAAAGGCTAGCAAATTAAAAATAGTTGATAAAGAAATAAATATAGTTGCTACTGCAGATTTACATTCACATTTTTCTGACAAATTATTAGTAAGCCTTGTTAATGAACGAAGTAAGCCAATTGAACCTGTTGTAGTAGATGCAGGAGACTTTTTAGACCCTCAAACAGATGAAATGATTGAATGGTATAAAGAGTGGAAGGCTATAAGGGATAATAATACTGATACAGTGATTAGTAGATGCCCAATGGCAATAGCTATGAATCAGGGTATGTATGATGCAGTAGTACTTGGCAATCATGAGTTTGTATCCGAGAAAGATGAATTTTGGGCAGATGAGCGTCTTTTAGATGCCGTTGTAGAAGATTTTGAACAGACAGCAATTTCTGTATTATCAGCAAACATATATAAACAATCTGGACAAAACTATGTTAAACCATATGTCATACAAGATGTGGAGACAAATGAAGGAAATGTAAAAGTAGGAATATTGGGTCTTACGATAAAAGAGGTAGGTAAAGGTCTTAAAAATGTAAATTTACAAGAGCAATTTCAATATAAAGGTAAATTATATGCAAATGATTTAGTAGAAGATGCAAAGAAGTGGGTAAAAGTGATGAAAGAAGAAAATCCAGATATAATAGTTGCAGTTGTACATTCAGGAGAAGAGCCTAAAAATCCCAAGCATCCAGGAAATAGAGTAAAAGAACTAGCAACTACAGTAGATGGGATTGATGCTATTGTTGCTAGTCATACTCATGAAAAGATAGATGAACATGACTATAAGAATAAGTCTGGAGGCAAAGTTATAGTGACACAACCAGGTGAACATGGTAAATATTATTCTAAAATTACTTTTAAAGTGAAAAAAGAAAAGGGTTCATGGGTTATTAATGATAAATCTAGTAAAACAATTGAGGTTGAATAATTTTAGCATACTAGAGTAAGCCTTGTTTTGTAACTGAAAAATATCAAGAACTATATGTAGATTTATTTAAAAAGGAATTTACATATAGTTTTTTTAGTATAATAAACAGTACAAACTTATATAGTAAAGATAAGGTATAAGAGTAAATTTTATTATCATCAAAAAAATTAAGGGGGAGGCTTTTATGAAAATAAAATTTATTATAGTTACATCAATAATATTTCTAATAATATTATTAGTGGGCTGTGAAAGTACTAAAGATATAGAAATCAATGTACTTGGTACAAGCGACTTACATTCAATAGTCCCAGAAAACCTAGTTTCTTATGTGCAAGAAGAGAGAAAATACGATGAAAACTTGCTAATGGTCGATGCAGGCGATTTTTTTGACATACAAAGTATTGATATGAATGGATGGTTTACTGGTCAAAAACTAGTACGATTTAATGATGGTATGCCGGAATTTAAAAAAATAGCTGAGCCACGTGAAGGAGAAGTTCCTATAGCTAAAGAAATGGCAAAATTAAAATATGATGCAGTTACATTTGGAAATCATGAGTTCGTTTCTAATGATAAGCAAGGTCTTGATAGGTTAGTTTCTGATTTTAAAAATAATAACATACCATTAGTGTCTGCAAATATATATGAGCAATCTGGAAAAAACTATGTAAAACCGTACATAATGAAAGATGTCAAAACAGAAAAAGGGAATGTAAGGGTAGGAATACTAGGGCTTACTATAAAAGAAGTAGGAGAACGTTCAAGATTTAAAAGCTTTGAGCAAGATAAAAAAGCTAGAGCACTTGAAGAACAAGCACAGTATAAAGGTAAATTATATGCAAATGATTTGGTGGAAGATGCCCAAAAATGGGTAAAAATCATGAAAAAAGAAAGTCCAGATATAATCGTTGCCATTGTACATTCAGGTGAAGAGCCTAAAAATCCTAAAAACCCAGGAAATAGGATAAAGGAGCTGGCAACAACAGTAGAAGGAATAGATGCTATTGTAGCTGGTCATACGCATGAAAAGATAGAGCAACATACATTTAAAAATAAATCTGGTGAAGAAGTGATAGTGACACAGCCTGGAGCTCATGGTGATAGTGTATCAAAGATTAATTTTAAGTTGGATAAGAAGAATGATAAGTGGTTTATAAAAGATAAGCATAGTGAATTAAAGGTATTTGGAAAAGAAGTAAATATAATTACGACATCTGGTTTACATTCAAATTTTTCAGATGAAATGGCAGTTAGTTTATTTAATGAAAGATATAGAGCTGTACAGCCAATCTTTGTTGATACTGGAGACTTTTTTGATGCTAATACAAAAGAAATGACTAGATGGTCTAAAGAATGGCAGTATAATACAAAAAAAGGTATTCATAAAAGAATAAACGAATGGCCTATTGTTTATCTCGGCTATGATGCTGTAGTACTTGGTAGTCATGAACTTCTATCTGAAAAAAATGATTTTGAAGAAAAAAAGTCTACATTGGATTCTATTATAGAAAACTTTGAGGAAATGAAAATTCCTGTTTTATCAGCTAATATATATGATGAGTCTGGAGAAAATTATGTAAAACCTTATATAATGCATAAAGTTGAGACTAAGGAAGGTGATATAAAGGTTGGAATATTGGGGCTTACTATAGATAAAGATGAAAAAAATACCAATGATTCGAGTTTAGAAAAAAATTCTAAAAAAACAAATAGATTATATACTAATGACTTAGTGAAGGATGCAAATGAGTGGGTAAAGGTTATGCAAAAAGAAAATCCAGATGTAATTGTCACAGTTGTACATTCAGATAGTGATAATATAAATTTAAAAAATCCAAGTAGCGAGATAAAAAAACTTGCTACTACAGTAGATGGAATAGATGCTATTGTAGTTGGGCATACCAAAAATAAGATAAAAGAACGTACCTATAAGAATAAGTCTGGAAATAAAGTTATAGTGACACAATCTAGTGAAGATGGAGAGTATTATTCAAAAATAAGTCTCGAATTAAGAAAAGAAAATGGGACATGGAATATTATCAATAAATATAGTAAGGCGATAAAAATGAAGTAGAACAATAAATATTAAGTGAGACAATAAAGATGAATTAATACAATAAATAAGTAAATTGATAAAGCAGTAAATCAATAAAAACAAAGCAAATTTATACCATAATTATACAATTAGGTACAATGTAATATTAGATTTATTAGTAAGAATATATTTATATAAAAAATATATTTGAATATAGTTAAAACACTAAAAAATAGTATACTAAGATGAAAGAGAAGAACCTTTATATTTGATGTTCTTCTTTTTTCTATTTACAAACCTTTTTCTATTTACAAACCAGTAAAATTATCTATAAAGAATCGAATATATTTTTCCTTTACATTTTTTGTTTATTATAGTCTTTATACAGGGACATTTGAGTTGGAATAAAAATTATAAGTTATAAATTTTTATAGAATATATAAACAAAGCAAGACACTTTAATATAATATGAGTGCTTTGCTTTGTTATTTTATACATGTAATTGTCTGTTATTTTTTATAAGTTTTATTTTTAATATTTTTCTACATACTTTTATTATTATATATACTTATTAGATAAATTTAATTCCATATATTGGATATACAAGCTATTATTTAAACATACTTATTATATGATATAATATTATAAGTATAATTAAATTAAAATATCTTAATAAAGGAGGAGATTAAATATTTGGCATCTATACAACAGTCTATTAAAGATTATATGGAGAAGTATTTCAATAAAAAATTAAACTTACAAGAAAGACTTTTTTATCTTTTTTGTTTTGCTGGAGTTGTTTGTTCCTTTTTAGCCTTTGTTGCAGCTCTTTTTAGTAATCTTCCTAGTATATCTGTATGGGGAAGTTTTTCTTGTTTTTGTATCATGTCAATATTGGCAATCTATTCTCTTAAAACACAAGATATTGATAGAGGGTGTCTAGTAATTAATATAGGGCTTAATATATTCTTATTTCCAGTACTCTTTTTTATAAGTGGTGGAGTGGATAGTGGTATGATGTTTTATTTCTTGTTGGGAATATGTGTTATATCATTGACTCTTGATGGTCTTAAGAGAATAGTTATGATATTTGTATCTACACTTGTGTATAGTATATGTATATTTTTGGCATTTAATTACCCAAACTTAATTGTGTCTATAGGTGAATCTCGTGCATCAGATACGATAAGTAATTTTATTATAGTTTCATTGTTTTTATGTATAGTAATGATTGTGGTCTTACAAGAGTATTCTCATGAGCGTGATAAAGTATATAAATTGAACCAAAGACTTGAAAGGCAGGCAATTATAGATGATTTGACAAAGTTGTATAATAGAAGATATTTAATACAATATATGTCCGATATATTAAAAAAGCCATTGGAAGAAAGAATTATGTCCATTGTGTTATTTGATATAGATGATTTTAAAAAAATAAATGATAAATATGGTCATCTATGTGGAAATAATGTATTAATTCGATTTAGTGAGATTTTAATTGAAGAGGTTGGAAATGATGGAATTGTTTCAAGATATGGAGGAGAAGAGTTTATAGTGGTAATGCCTAGCTTTACTAAATCTAAAGCGGTTGAGGTAGCAGAGCGTATTCGCATACATGTTTCTAGTGACAAAAAATTATTTGATTTAGTGGATAAAATTACAGTCAGCGGTGGTGTAGAGGAGTATGTTGAAAATATGACTATGGAGAAGATAGTAAAAGGAGCTGATACAAAACTTTACATAGCTAAAAATAATGGAAAAAATAGAATTGTAAGTTAGAGAACGTTTGGTTTAATAGTGTCATCATAGTAGATGCATTTGCCATGATGACACTATTATTTTAATCAATAATACTAAGTACTATTTGTATGTTTCCACTTCCTAATATTTCAGCAAGCTTACTGGTATCTTCAATATACCCCAGTTTAGTGTAGTTATATGAGGTTTGAAAATCTTTATAAAATAGAACCAAACAATCAGAGCCGTAGAGCATAAAATCACCAGTTTTAATATTTTTTACGGATTCTGCATTTGATGGCAAATCTTTTATAAAGTAATTGTATTTTTCGTTTTTATTTAAATCTTTCATATCTATTGTAAGTGGCATTTTTTTTATTAATGCCTGTACAGAGGAATTATTATAAAGTTTCAATACAAAGTCTTTATCTCCAATTTTAAGATTGGCAGTTATAATGTTATTTTTAATTGGTTTATTTTCAGTTGGTGTTATTACTTCTTTTTCTTTATAAGAAATAGGAGTTGCAGTCAAAGTATTATTTTTAGATTCTTGTTTTACTGTTTGTTTTGAGGCTGGAATATTTGTACAACCTAATAGTGCAAAGCTACAGAGTGCAGTTAACATGAGGGTTATAATCTTTTTTATATGATTACATTGCTTCATATGATTATACTACCTTTCCCATTTGATATGCTTTACTTAATAGATTAGGTAAAGCAGAGATAGAACCATATTCATCTGCACCTGTACCGCGCAAAACATCTTTAAGTGTTGCATTTTCAAAACAATCAATCCAGCCCTGCAATCCTTTCACTGCACCATCCATTGCATGTTCCTCTTTATCAGCAGCAGTTGCTAGAAGATAAATATCTCTAAAAGAATACTCTAAGGGAAATAGTGGATTAGAACGATCAAGTAATGTTTTCATCTGTCCACTCATTTCATAAAAATAGATTGGAGTTGAAAAAACAATTACATCAGCAGTCATCATCTTTTGTACAATCATATCGGCATCATCTTGCATTATACAATGTCCTGTTTTTGTATTCTGACAAGCAAGACATCCTTTACAAAAGTGAATAGTTTTATCATACAAACAGATTTTTTCAACAATATTTCCTGATTCTTTTGCTCCTTTTAAAAATATATCTGCTAACATTTCAGAATTTCCGTCTTTGCGAAAGCTTGTAGATATAATTAAGACTTTTTTGTTCATTTATTTATTCCTCCTCAATTTTTTTTATAAACTTTGCTGGTACACCTCCCACCAATGTATTAGGTGTCACATCTTTTGTTACAACAGCTCCAGCTGCTATAATTGCCCCATCTCCTACTATTACACCAGGAGTTATTGTGACATTAGCACCAACCCAGACACTTTTCCCTATTTTAATAGGTTTTGGGTGCATAGTGCTTCGTTTGCTTGGAGCAAAATCATGATTCAAAGTTGCCAATACTACATTATGACCAATTAACGAATTGTCTCCTATAGTAATACCACCTTGGTCTTGAAATCGACATCCTGAATTTATAAAAACATTTCTACCTATTGTTATATTTTTTCCACAGTCAGTATAAAATGGAGGGAACATGTTAAATGTTTCATCTACCTGTTTTCCAATTAACTCTGAAAATAATGTTCTAATTTCTTCCGGCTCATGATAATGATTGTTTAATTTAGATGTAATTTTCATGGCTTCATTGCTAAGTTCACTCATAAACTGATGTAACTTTGAACCTCCAACAACAGTAAGTCCTTGATTAAGGTGTTCTAAAAATGTATTTAAGTTCAAGTTCATTTTGCACATCCTTTCTGATTAACTGTAAGATTTTTTCAATACTTCTACACAATCCTCATGTGTCATTTCACAAGGATTTGCTGCAAATAAACCTCCCATTGTTTCTCGTGCACTTTTTGCTATTAGATTAAAATCTCCTGGTGTAATTCCATAATCGGACATTTTTAAATCTGCAACCCCACAAGCTTCTTGTAATTTGCTAAGAGCCGTAATAAAATCTTCTGCTTTGTTAGCATCTTTCATTCCCAATGCCTGTGCCATGCGTACAAAGCGTTCATCACAAGCATGTTTTTCTATAAAAAATCCAAAGAAAGCTTTAGAAATCATAATCAAACCTGCACCATGAGGAAGTCTTGGGTAATAACCAGACATAGCTTGTTCTAAAGAATGCTGTGCTGTAGTGACACTGATTGTCATGACAATTCCTGCAATTGTATTTGCAAAAGCCATGTGTTCTCTTGCTTTCATATCATTACCATTTTTTACTGCATGTGCAAGATAGTTGCCTACATTTTCGATAGCAGTTAAAGCATACATATCGCTCATAACACTGGAAAAAGAAGATATATAGCTTTCCACGGCATGGAATAAAGTATCAAATCCTTGATAAGCAGTAAATTCAGGTGGTACAGATTTCATTAATTCTGGGTCAATTATGGACAAAACAGGGAATAAAGAGTCATAACCACCAACACCAATTTTCTCATGGGTTTCTTCATTTGTAACAACTCCCCATTGGTCAGCTTCACTACCTGTTCCAGCAGTGGTTGTAATACAAACAACTGGTAGTGGTTCACTTTGTAATGGTTGAGCCTTTCCAGTACCTCCATTTACATAATCCCATAAGTCACCATCATTTGTCACCATCATTGCAATTGCCTTTGAAGCGTCCATGACACTTCCACCACCTAAGGCAATGATAAAATCGCATTCTGTTTTACGAGCACAGAAAGCCCCGTTCATGATAGAATTTTTATTAGGATTTGCGTCTATTTCATTGAATAACACAAATTCTACTCCTGCCATTTTTAACTGTTTTTCTGTTCGGGCAAGTGCACCATTTTCTTTAGTTGATTTTCCACTTGAAATAACAAGCAAGGCTTTCTTTCCAGGTAGTTTTTGTTGATGTAATTCATCTAAGCGTCCATTTCCAAAGATAAAACGAGTTGGTATATACATATTAAAATTCATATTTTTTTCTCCTTTTTATGTTATTGTTTTTATTAAAATTTATATCATAGTTTCTATACGTTTATTATATTAACGAAACAATATAATAGCAAATACTTATAAAGAATGCCTTCCCATAGTTGACAGGCATAGTAGGGAAAAGTACACTATAAATAGGAGGTATAGATAATGGAACTTAGAGTATTGAGATATTTCTTGGCAGTTGCAAAAGAGGAAAGTATTACAAGTGCAGCTCAATCACTTAATGTGACACAACCTACGCTTTCAAAACAACTTATGGAACTTGAAGATGAACTTGGGAAAAAGTTGTTTTTGCGTGGTAACAGAAAAATCACACTTACAGAGGATGGCTTATTTTTACGTAAACGTGCACAGGAAATAATTGACTTAACAGATAAAACTACTTCAGATTTTAACAATGATTGTGATGATATACGAGGAAATGTTTATATTGGTGGGGGAGAAACAGATGCTATGCGTTTTATTGCCAAAACTGCGAAAGAATTGAAGAAAGAATACCCTCATATCCGTTATCATCTATTTAGTGGAAATGCTGATGATGTAACGGAAAGACTAGATAAAGGGCTTTTAGATTTTGGAATTTTAATCGAACCTGCCAACATGGAAAAGTATGATTATATCAAACTTCCTGTTAATGATGTATGGGGATTGCTTATGAAAAAAGATTGTGAGCTTGCTCAAAAGAAAACGGTATGTCCAGATGATTTGAAGGAAATTCCTATCTTAACTTCACGTCAAACATTGGTTCAAAATGTAATTTCTGGTTGGTCTGGGCAAGATTTTCAAGCATTTAATATAGTGGCAACTTATAATCTTGTCTACAATGCTTCTCTTATGGTAGATGAAGGGGTTGGGTATGCTCTTTGCTTGGATAAGCTAATCAATACAACAGGTAATAGCAATCTTTGTTTTAGACCTTTAGAACCGAGATTAGAAGCACACTTAAATATTGTCTGGAAAAAGTATCAGGTTTTTTCTAAGGCAACTAAAATGTTCTTAAGTAAATTGCAAAGCGAAATTAATAATTTTGTATCAGAATAGAGAGACAGCTATTTAATTTATAATATTGTTTATATGAAGGTAGTGATTTTTATGAAGCGAGATTTATATGTAATGAGAGATAAAATAAAACTTTTTTATGCTGAAGATTATGATAGAAAACTAATATATGATATGGCATTTGAGGAAGATGAGATATGGAAGTCAATGTTTGACAATAAAGAGGATTTTGACTGGTCTGACATTCATGATGAAGAATCTTACTTTTTTAGTAGTAATCCTGGTATTAATAAATACTTGCTTATAGAATATGATAATCAAATTGTGGGTACCATTTCTCATGCATATAATGATGGTAAGATACCTAATATGGAGCTAGATATGTGGTTGCGTTCAATGAAATATACTGGGAAGGGGATTGGTTCAAAAGCTATGAAGTTGTTAATTGACAGCTTGACTAGAGACTATGAGGTAGGCACATTTATTATTCGACCATGGATTAAAAATTCTCGTGCTATAAAGGCCTATGAAAAATGTGGTTTTGTGGTAAGTGATTGTTTTAATCCTAAAGAGTATTATGGGAAATACTTCGATAAATGGGGTCAAGGTGATTATCCAGAAGGTGAGAATGTGAATATGATACTTTCAATAGAGTAGCTAACAATGCTATGAAAAAATATACTTTTGCTATTAGTAGTTCGATGTCTGGAAAATAAGAGATTAGAATAAAAATAAATATTATTCCCTAGGTTGTAAGTTTAGCAAAGGATATTTATACTCAGTAAAGAAATAAAATGTGAGGTCCAACAAGTTCCTATTAGTTAGGAAACTTGTCAGACATTCTAGCAAAGTTTGAAAAACCTAAAGAATCTAAAGCCGATTGTAATTGATGGTTATAGCAATTTCTTAGTCATTAATTGGGATGTTTATTCAAAAGTAGTACTTAAAGTATGAATCTATGTTTAAAAGACTTATAAAAAAGTACAACAAGAGCTAGAATACAAATATTATATAAATAAAACATCATTGAAACTTATTTTTTTCTAACTGGAAAGCATACTTCTGTTACCCAATTATCAGAATTACTGTCTTGACCAGGTCCTATATGATAAATATTAAACATAGGGCCGTCTACATCATAGTTATTGTCAGATATCCAATTACCAATAGCTTCACAAGCATCTGTAAGTTGATTGAAGTTTCCTTTTACAATAGCAGTTGCAGCAGTTACACTTGGAACAGTTCTAAACTTAACATTTTCAGTATCTTTATAATTTCCAGATACAGCAAGTTGTATTTCAACATCAACATAATTTTCTTTATACCCAACATCATAAAAGACTGCTTTAGAATAGTTAGGAACATCAACTTGTACATTATGCCCTTTTGTTTCTGAGAATAATTGATGCCATAGCATTCCTTCATCTTGATAAGTAGGTATAGTTTTTCTTAAAGTCATCATATATTTTGGAGCAAAGTCTTTTATAGTTACATCATAATTTTTCATAATATCAGTCCTTCCAATTCTCTCCATAGTAGTTTCTATTTTTAATAGTTTTTTTTGCGTGTCTTCTAGATGTTCTCTTACTTGAGAATAGTGAATATTTAAATACCTTATCAAGCTTTCTCTATCATTGTATTCCGTCAAAATTTCTTTGATAGAAGATAAGCTAAATCCCATATCTTTTAAGGCATGGATTCTATTTGTAGTGGAAAGTTGATTTGCACTGTAGTATCTATAACCATTAATTTTATTTATATGAGTTGGTGTTAAAAGTCCAATTTCATCATAGTGACGTAGCATGCGAATACTAATTTTACTAAGTTTTGAAAAATCGCCTATCTTAAACATATTTACATCTCCTTTATAAAGGTGTTATTTTTGAGCTCAATATCAATATAAACCATATCATAGTGGTAGAGTCAACTAAAAATTATATATTGACAAATAATAAAAAAATATTATACTGAACATGTTTAGAACGAAAAATGTAAATGTTTTGGAGGTAGGTTATGATAAGGTACTATCTTTTATATTGAATCAATGTATAATCAATGGAAATATGCAGGCACAACTTGCTATCATTTCTATGCTTCGTAATATATTTGGGGACGAAAAAGACGAAATGAGTTTAAGAACTATTGCCTTACAAATTATTTTACCTATACAAATGGAGGCTTTATCACCAGACTCATTTCAATTATATAGTGGTACAAATATAAAAGTTAAACATCAGAGAGATAAATTTATTGATATTTTAATAGATAATATTATCAAATGAGATGATGTGAAATGAAACTTATAACTATTGGTGCAAGTGTTATTAAATATTAATCTAATCAGTCAAACATATGAAACCGCCAGAAGTAATAAAGGTAAAGGTTTATAAAATTTCTGACGGTTTTATTATATGTTACTAAGTATGGAAAATATTTACTAGATATAACATAAGTTAATAAGTATTAATAAGTACGTACTAGACATAACATGAGTTAATAAGTATTAATAAATATTTATTAGATATATCATAAGTTATTAAATACTAAGAAGCATTTTCTAATTCAAGAGGGTTCTCTATACCAAAATAATCGTATAAAGCTGAGCTTATTTCCTCCAAGTTTCCGCTTTCAAAAGGAGATTGTAGATTAACTTTTTCTACTACATCTTTAAATCCTGCATCTGTATTTTGATTTAAAAAATCCATATATACATCAACAGCTTTTCTATAGTCACCTTGTGATAACTCCCATATTTGAAGAGATACATCAGATGCAAGACCATAACTTAAATAGTAAAAAGGAACTTGGAAATTATGAGATACAAGTATCCAAAATGGAGCATTTTTATCTTTAAGTATCTTATTAGATACTCCATATTCTTCTTCTAAATCAAAAAATAGTTTATTTATATCATTTAAGTTCATATATGGGTTTTTATATATAATTTCTTGAAACTCATCGTAAAGACAAGCATCAATAATTGTGTTTAAAACAATCGATAAGTGTTCTTTTTTTATTGCTTCAGATTGTTTTCCAAAGAATTCATCAAAATACTTGTAAAATAAAATTTCTAAAGATGTTGAATGAACTTCGCATATATCAATACTTGGCTGTATTGTATTATTTGAGTTAATACTGTTGTAGTAATTAAAAAAATGACCAAACTCATGAGCAAAGCTAGTAACGCCTAAAAAAGAATTGTCCCATGTATTAAATAAAAAGGGTGCTTTGTACTTGGTTATATAAGTAGTATAACCTCCAGGTGATTTGTTTTTCCCAGAGGAATAATCGTATAAGTCATACTTTTTCATGTAGTTAAAACACTCTTTTAATTTTGGAGATATATCTTCAAGTACTTTATCAAATTTTCTGAATGAACGATTCTTATATGCCTTAACATAAATAGAAGAGTCAGAAGGTTGTGATGTAACTTTCCTATATAATGGAACTATGTACTCTTTTACTTCACTTCTAAATTTTCTTGCATCCTCTTGGGAGTAATCTTTATTTAAATTTAAATAAGCATAATCTGTATAATTCTTAAAGCCTAGCTTAGTTGCTATTTCAGTTCTCGTCTGTACAAGTTCTAAAAAAATATTACCAAATATAGGGTTGTATTTTTTTAAGTAATCTGAATAGATTTTTACATATTCTTCATAAGTGAGATTGGGTTTTGACATAGCTTCTTCAAAGTCTATTTCCATCCCATCTACTGATACAGTAGACTTAGATAATAAGTCTTCATATTTAACAACTAAGTCTTGCTCTTTTTTAAGTAGGTTTTCTACTTCTTCTGAATTAAGCTTTCCAATGTTTTTTAAATAATTAAATCCATCTTTTCCAATTTCTTTTTTTAGTTCTTTAGAAAACTTAGAATTTACAAATGTATCCTGAAAATCTTTGTATGCCATATCGACATCCACAGATTTACTCATAAGGTATTTGTATTCTTTAGAGTAAAATTCATCTGATGAATCAATATTATTTCTAAGTTTTGCTATAGTAAGTGTACTATAAAAGTCTTGGTAAATCTTATCGACATTACTAAATACGTTCAATTGCTCTTTGGCATTTTTACATGTTAAAAGTTTATCGTTATATGTGTTAATATTTTCGCATACTGACTTTATGTCAGGACGCTTATATTCCATTTTTTCAAAAGGAATAGTTCCTCTAACTGAATCTTTTTTTGAATCATTAGTATAATTTTTTATGTATAATGCAAATATAATAAAAATTACAATTAAAATTAGAGAAATAAATAATCTTTTCTTGGATTTAATCATAGAAATCCTCCAATCATGGATATAGTTATTAGTTATTTTACTATATTAAATATAAAAAATGCATATTAAGAAAATTTAATATAAAAATATGGACAAGATTATAGATAATATAAAAATTTAACTTCAAGAAAATATATGAAAATTGTATTGGTAAAATGATAAATAAATTTTAAGTATAAAATACGAAAAACTATTCTACTATTAGACTTATTATATGCAAAAAATATAGAAATTTTTGATGTAATTGAAATTAAAAGACATATATAAAAATTTGCAATATTCTAAACAAAATTTATAAAAATTCATATCATTGTCTTTATACAATATTTATACTATAATAGAGTAATAATTTAGAGGAAAACTCTAAAAATAAACAAATTAAAGGTCTTAACAGTAATGATTTTATGTTAAGGAGGTATAAAGAAAGTTGAAAACAATAGTTAGAAGACTTATTCTCTACGCAGATGGAATGCGACCTACTCAAATAATAGTATCTGGGTTTGCAGCAACTATTTTAATTGGAGCAATATTGTTAACACTCCCGATATCGTCACAGAGTAGAGAGAGTATAGGTTTATTAAATGCTCTATTTACAGCTACTTCAGCGGTTTGTGTTACTGGTCTAGTTATGGTAGATACAGCAACTTATTGGAGTTTATTTGGACAGATAGTAATAATAACATTGATACAAATTGGTGGTCTTGGATTTATGACCGTAGCTACAATGTTTTCACTTATGGCACGAAAAAAAATACAACTAAGAGAAAGATTATTGATACAAGAATCATTAAACCAAGCAGACTTATCAGGGCTAGTAAAACTTACAAGGTTTGTATTAATAATAACTATAACCATAGAGGGAATAGGAGCACTAGTCTTATCAACTGTCTTTATTCCACAATTTGGTTTATCTAGAGGGATATGGTATAGCGTATTTCACGCAATATCAGGGTTTTGTAATGCCGGATTTGACTTAATGGGTAGTGTAAGTGGGCCATTTACATCGCTAAATTCTTATGTAAACAATTTTATAGTATCAATGACTATTTGTGCACTTATAGTGTTAGGTGGATTAGGATTTCCAGTTGTTCTTGATATTGTAAGAAAAAGAAGATTTTCAAAATTAAATGTGCATTCTAAAGTTGTTTTATTTTCAACTGCAATACTTATTTTAGTAGGTGCAATATTTATTTTTCTTATAGAGTTTAACCAAAAGGCCACTATGGCAGATTTACCTGTAAAAGGGAAAATATTATCAGCGATATTTCAATCAGTAACAGCAAGAACTGCTGGTTTTAATACACTTGATTTAGCTACTTTACAAGAAAGTAGTGTATTTATAATGATAATTTTGATGTTTATTGGAGCATCACCTGCATCTACTGGTGGAGGTATCAAAACAACAACATTAGCAGTTTTAATAATTACAGTTAGAAGTTTTTTATCAGGAAAATCTGATATAGAAACTTTTGAGAGAAGACTGGCTCCAACAACTATAAAAAAATCTCTAGGGATATTTGTAATTAGTATATCCGCAGTTATTTTTGGAACTTTGATTATTTCAATAACTCAACCTAAGTTTACACTAGTTCAATCAGCATTTGAGGTTACATCAGCACTAGCTACAGTTGGTTCAAGTTTAGCTGGAAGTGCAAATCTAAATGCTTTAGGTAAGGTTATAATAATAATCTTTATGTTTATGGGGAGAGTTGGTTCTCTTACTTTATTTATGGCTATACTTTCTGGAGGTAGAAGAAAGAGTCAGCCAGTTAGATACGCAGAAGGCAAGATTATGGTTGGTTAGAGTACCATTTATTAGATAAATCTATTAATAATGATATATAATCTAGGAAAATGAATTTAGATATAATCAATTAAATAAATCAATTAATGATAGAAATAATCTAGCAAATAAATTTAGCTATGATTAATAAAATAAAAATATTAAAATTAATTTATCTATATAAAAGTTAATTTAATAGATATTATACAAATTGTGTATTAGGGAGGAAGTTTCGAGATGAAGCAATATATAGTCATTGGATGTGGGAGATTCGGAAGTTCAGTTGCATCTACTATGCATCTTTTAGGACATCAAGTAATGGCAATAGACAAAAATGAAGATTCAGTTCAAAGTATATCTGATAAAGTAACTCATTCACTTATAGTGGATGTTACTGAGGAACAAGCATTAAGATCATTGGGTTTAGGTAACTTTGATGTAGCAGTAGTTGCAATAGGTTCTGATATAAGAGCATCTATAATGGCGACTCTTATAGCCAAAGAAATGGGTGTAGAGTTAATAATATGTAAGGCAAAAGATGAATTACAAGCCAAAGTTCTTTATAAGATTGGTGCAGATAGAGTTGTATTTCCAGAAAGAGATATGGGAGTAAGAGTTGCACATAATTTAGTTTCTGACAATATATTAGACCATATTGAACTTGACCCAGAATATTCAATTGTTGAAATCGTAACTCCAAATGGTTGGGTTGGTAAAACACTTGTAGAACTTGAGCTTAGAGCTAGATATGAGATAACTGTGCTTGCTATCAAGACTGGTAAAAATATAAATGTGACACCTTCTCCTGATGAGGAACTTACAGCTGGAAGTATATTGGTTATAATTGGTCAAAACACTAGTATAACAGCTATTACATCTGGAAATAAGGGTATAATTAGAAGAAGATAGTTTATTATTTAAGATATATTTGATTGCAATGAAAGTAGATAGTATCATATAATTATGAATAGTTATATGATACTATTTTTATTTTAATCGAGAATAGAATTTTAATAGAAATAAAGATTTTAGAAGTAGGATAAAGAATGATAAGGAGGTTGTGCTAATATCAAGTTAGCATTTATATAAAATGATTACAACTATAAGCAGTAAGGATAATGAAAGATTAAAATATACTAAAGCATTATTAAAGTCAAAAAATAGAACAAAAGAATCAAAGTTCATAATAGAAGGGTACAGAATAGTAGTGCTTGCACTTGAATGTAATGCAAATCTTGATTATGTATTTATCAATGAGGATTTTGAAAATAAAAAGGAACACATGGAATTATTAGAAAACTTAGATAAAAAAAACACAAATATATATAAGACTACTAATAAAAACTTTAAGGAACTTGTAGACACAGAAAATACTCAAGGTATAATAGGTGTAGTTTCATTTAAGGAAAAAAATTTAAAAGAAAGTATAAATGAAAAAGATAAGTTTGTATTAATTTTAGACAGAATACAAGACCCAGGAAATATGGGAACAATAATAAGGACTGCTGACTCTGCTGGAGTAGATGCAATAATAGCACTAAAGGGATGCGTCGATATATACAATCCAAAAGTAATTAGGTCAACTATGGGCTCTATTTTCGATATGAATATAATCAATGCCATACAAGATGAAACTGTGGATATACTTAAATCACAAGGATTTAATATAGTTTCAAGTTATTTAAATACAGATAATTTTTATGACAAAATAGACTACGGTTCAAAAGTAGCTTTGGTGATAGGAAACGAAGCAAATGGGATAAATGAAGAGCTTGTATCAAAATCTGATATTTTGGTTAAAATACCTATATATGGCAAAGCTGAGTCGTTAAATGCAGCAATAAGTTCTGCTATATTGATGTATGAAATAAAAAAATACTTAATTTAATGTATTGTAATAAATATAATGTCGTGTTATAATCTTGAATTAAATAGTAGAGTATCAAAAATAGTCAATATATTTTAAATATGATTGATAAAAATATTATATGATTGTACTTTAAAATAGTTACAATAAAATAATCATATGGATAATCACAAAATGTAGATATAAATTATATAATACTAAAATAAACAATATAATATTGTAAATGCAATGAAAGAGGAAAGTATTTTGATTAAACTTAGTAAAGAGATAAACACCTAGGCTGGGAGTGTTTTCTAAGAGGTCAGGAGAAGTTCCCTCTAGAGTAACAAAGCTGAAATTTGATAGTAGGCTTTGACGTGAAAAACGCGTTAAGTTTGTTAGAGGTGGTTTGATGATTTTTAGATTGTTAAACTACTAGGGTGGTACCGCGAAACTATAGCCTTTCGTCCCTAGACAGGGATTGAGGGGCTTTTTTTATACAAAAAAACGAAAGGGTGATATGTGTGCAAGAAAAATTACTTGCTTTACGTGAAGCAGCTTTAGCTGAAATAAAAGAGGCACAAAGCATAGAAAATGTAGAAAGTTTAAGAGTTAAGTATTTAGGAAAAAAAGGTGAGATAACTGCCATACTTAAAGAGATGGGTAAATTATCTGCTGAAGAAAGACCAGTAGTTGGAAAAGTTGCCAATGATGTAAGAGAGAATATTGAACTTAGCATAAATTCTAAAAAAGAAGAAATAAATGCTATTGAAAAAGAAAGAAAGTTAAGAGAAGAAGTAATAGATGTTACTCAACCTGGAAAAGTATTGAAAGTTGGAAAGAAACATCCAATAACTCAAATTATAGATGAAGTAACAGATATATTTATCGGAATGGGATTCTCTATAGCAGAAGGTCCAGAAGTTGAAACAGTTGAAAATAACTTTGATGCATTAAATGCTCCTAAAGACCACCCATCAAGAGATATGAGTGATACATTCTATATCAATGATGGTGTATTACTTAGAACTCAAACGTCTCCAGTTCAAGTAAGATCTATGAGAAGCCAAGAGTTACCAATTAAAGTAATAGCACCAGGTAGATGCTTTAGATTTGATTCACCAGATGCGACACATTCACCAATGTTCCATCAAATAGAAGGACTTGTTGTTGGAAAAGATGTTACTATGGCAGAATTTAAAGGAACTATGGATATCTTCGTTGAAAAATTGTTTGGTTCTGATATCAAAACTAAGTTTAGACCTCATAACTTCCCATTTACAGAACCAAGTGCAGAGGTTGATGTTACTTGTTTCAAATGTGGTGGTAAAGGTTGCCCAATGTGTAAGTATGAAGGTTGGATAGAAATATTAGGTTCAGGTATGGTTCATCCAAATGTACTTAGAAATTGCGGAATAGACCCAGAAGTTTACAGTGGATTTGCATTTGGAGTTGGGGTTGAAAGACTTGCAATGCTTAAATATGAAATAGATGATATTAGATTATTATTCGAAAATGATATGAGATTCTTAAATCAATTTTAATTAGGAGGGTGTGTAGATGTTAGTATCTTTAAAATGGCTTAGAGACTATGTCGATATAGACATGGATGTAAAAGAGTTCGCTGATAAAATGACAATGACAGGAACTAAAGTTGAAACAATAGATTATTATGGTGAAGAAGTAGAAAATATATTAGTTGGAAAGATTTTAGAAATAAAACAACATCCAAATGCTGATAAGTTAGTTGTAACTAAAGTAGATGTTGGAGATAAAGTTGTTCAAATAGTTACAGGAGCTACAAATATATCAGAAGGAGATTATATTCCAGTAGCTGTAAATGGTTCTAAATTACCTGGAGGAGTTGAAATTAAACAAACTGACTTCAGAGGTGAATTATCAGATGGTATGATGTGTTCAGCAGCTGAATTAGGTATAGATGAACATTATATTGAAGAATACAAAAGAGGTGGTATATATATTTTAGACCACGAAGACTCTTATGAATTAGGAAAAGATGTAAAAGATGTTTTAGGATTAAATGATGCTTTAATAGATTTTGAATTAACTTCAAACAGACCTGACTGCAAATGTATGATGGGGATAGCTAGAGAAGCAGCTGCAACTATAGGAACAAAAGTAAAATATCCTGAAATAGAAGTAAAAGAAAGTGACGAGGAAATAGACTTCAAAGTTGAGATAGATAATCCAGATTTATGTAGAAGATATGTTGCTAGAATGGTAACTGATGTAAAAATAGAACCTTCTCCATACTGGATGCAAAGAAGACTTACAGAAGCAGGTGTAAGACCTATAAGTAACATAGTTGATATAACAAACTTTGTAATGTTAGAGCTTGGTCAACCACTTCATGCTTTTGATATAAATCAAGTAGAAACAGGAAGAATAGTAGTAAGAACTGCTAAAGATGGAGAAAAGCTTGTAACACTAGATGATGTTGAAAGAACATTAGACAAAGATATGTTAGTTATAACAAATGGAGAAAAATCACTTGGTCTAGCTGGTGTAATGGGTGGTGCAAACTCAGAAATAACTGACAAGACAAAGACTGTACTTTTCGAAAGTGCCAATTTCAAGCCAGAAAACATAAGAATGACAGCTAAAAAAGTGGGAATTAGGTCAGAAGCATCTTCAAGAAATGAAAAAGCCTTAGACCCTAATCTTGCAGAAATAGCAGCAAATAGAGCTGTACAACTTGTTGAAATGTTAGGTGCTGGAAAAGTATTAAAAGGAACTGTTGATGTATATCCAAATAAACCAGAACCTAAAAAATTAGTAGTAAATCCTCAAAGAATCAACCATCTTTTAGGTGTAGATGTACCAATGGAACAATTTGTAGGAATTTTAGAATCATTAGAATTTAAATGCAATTTAATTGCTGATGATAAGCTAGAAGTAGATGTACCAAGTTTCAGAACAGATATGGAGCAAGAAGCTGATGTATGGGAAGAAATAGCTAGAATTTATGGATTTGAAAATATACCTTCTGTACAATTAGAAGGAAATACAACTGCAGGGGTTAAAACTCCAAAACAAAAATTCATGGAAGCGCTAAAAAATAATTCAACTGCTGTAGGATTAAATGAAATATTAACATATTCATTTGTAAGCCCTAAGGGAGTTGATAAGATAAGAGTACCAGAAGGTAATATAAAGAGAAACTTTGTTAAGTTGATGAACCCATTAGGAGAAGAAACTTCTGTAATGAGAACTACTTTAATACCAAATATGTTAGATGTTTTATCAACTAATATATCTCATAAGATAGAAGAAGTATCAGCATTTGAGTGTGGACATATATTCACACCACAAGATTCAGAACTTCCTATGGAAGCAAATAGAATGTGTGTAGGTATGTATGGTAAAGATGTAGATTTCTTTGCATTAAAGGGAGCTATAGAAACTGTACTTGTAAATGTAGGATTTAAAGATTATGAAATTGAACCTCAAGATAATAATACTACCTTCCACCCTGGTAGATGTGCTAAAATAGTGTATAATAATAAATATGTAGGTACATTAGGTGAATTGCATCCAGATGTTATAGAAAACTACAATCTAGGGCAAAGAGTTTATGTTGCTGAAATAGATATTGATTTTGTATTTGATAATTCTGATAGAACAAAGAATTATGTACCATTACCAAAATATCCATCTACATCTAGAGATATAGCTCTTATTGTTAAGGATGATGTATTTGTAAAACAAATAGAAGATATAATAAAGGAAAATGGTCAAGGATTAGTAGAAAGCTACAAATTATTTGATGTTTACAAAGGTTCTCAAATAGAAGCTGGATATAAATCAATTGCATATTCAATAACTTATAGAAGTAAAGATAAAACTCTAACAGATGAAGAAGTAGCTAAGGTGCATGATAAGATATTAAGTGAATTAAGCAAAAAATTGAATGCTAACTTAAGATCAAATTAACAACTAATGTCGGGGAGGTTAGGATGAACAAAGTAATGGTAAAAATCCATGGCGCTGAGTATCCAATGGTTGGAGACAAGTCAGAGAAATTTATGATTAGTATTGCTGATTTTGTTGACAAAGAAATGGATAAGATAACACGTCAAAACCCGAAGCTAAGCTTATCAGTTGCTGCAATATTAACTGCATTAAATATATCAGACCTTTTATTTGAATGTTCAGATGAAAATGAGAGGTTGATTAAAGCTAATGAAGAATTGAGCAAGAAGGTTGGTTCATCCAACGAAGAACTTCAATTAGAAATCAAATCTTTAAAACTTACAATAGCAGAAAAAGAAGCAGAAAATCGTGAAACTGAAGCTAAAATGAAAGAGTTAATTGAGATTATAGAAAATAAAAAGCAAGAAATATTTGAACTTAGTAATACAACAGAAGGCTCTAAAGCCGAGTTAGATGCTTATAAAAACAAGATAGAAGAGTTAACTGCTCAGCTTGAAGAATCAAATGAAAGAGCTACTATAGCTGAAAATTTAGCTTCTGAGTTTCAAAACAAGGCTTATGATTTACAGCTAAAATGTACAGGGTTAAATAATGATGTAAAAAACGTGGAATAAATTAAAAGATTTGCTGTCTCTTGTTTTTTGAGACAGCTTCTTTTAATTTATAAATAATAAATATAAATAACATGTAATGTATACATATAACTAGTGTATAAATAATATGTAAATATAAAATTTTTTTAAAATATTAAAATAAAAAATAATATCTAAAAGAATTTTGATTTGGTATCTATCAATAGAAAGTGAGATGTTTATATATGACAAAACAGAGCCAGATGTCTGAATCATTCTTCTTATGCGCTTTATTGGCAATAACAGGAGGATTTTTAGATATTTATACTTATGTAGTAAGAGGAAAAGTATTTGCTAATGCACAGACTGGAAATATAGTTTTATTTGGTCTTAACATAGCAGAAGGTAATGTCAGGAAATCTTTTTATTATTTTATTCCTATTTTGGCTTTTATTTTAGGGGTGTTGATAGCAGAAAAAATAAGAAATCATTTTAAAAATAATAATAGAAAGATTCATTGGCGACAAGTTATCATTGGAATTGAAATGATTACTATACTTATTGTTTCTTTTATTCCTCAAGGAAAATTTAATATGTTTGTAAATGTTGCTATATCTTTCATTTGTTCAATGCAAGTTGAGAGTTTTAGAAAGGTAAATGGCAACACATTTGCAACAACAATGTGTACTGGTAATTTAAGAAGTGCTACAGAAACACTATTTCATTATGTGCAAACTAAAAATATTTTTATGATAAAGAAGAGTTTGCAGTATTATGCTATTATTATATTCTTTATTTTGGGAGCTATTTTGGGAACTGTTTTTACAAAGATTTTTGTGGAAAAATCTATATTAATATGTTTCCTTATTTTATCAGTAGTCTTTATAGTTATGTTTATCAATAAAGATGATTCTTTTAATTTAAATTAACAAAACAATAGAGTCATTATTTGATATACTTTAAATATAGTAAGTAGTATATAAATTTAGTGTAAATGTGTAAATTATAGACATGATAACATTAAGTTTAACAAGTATATATAGAGGAGAAAAATATGAAAAAAATAGAATTACTTGCACCAGTTGGCTCTTTTGATTCCTTGAAAGCAGCAGTACAAAATGGGGCAAATGCTGTGTACTTAGGTGGAAAAGACTTTAGTGCGAGAGCATCTGCAAATAACTTTGATAGAAATGAGTTGATTGAAGCTGTTAAATATTGTCATATAAGAGGAGTACAAGTATTTGTCACTGTAAATACATTGATAAAACAGTATGAGATAGAAGATTTTGTCGAGTATGTAAAATTTTTATATGATATAGATATTGATGCATTAATAGTTCAAGATATAGGTATGGCAAGGCTTATAAAAAAATTACTACCTGATTTTGAATTACATGCAAGTACTCAAATGGTAGCTCATTCGCTAGAAGATGTAAAATACCTTAAAAGCGTAGGATTTGATAGGGTAGTTTTGGCAAGAGAATTAAATGTTGATGAGATAAAATGGATTTGTGAAAATACAACTGTAGATGTAGAAGTATTTGTGCATGGGGCTTTATGTGTATGTTATTCAGGTCAATGTCTTATGAGTAGTATGATAGGAAACAGGTCTGGAAACAGAGGAAGATGTGCACAACCATGTAGACAAAAATATGAGTTAATAGATATAAATACAGGCGAAGTTGTAAATAGTAATGGAGATTACTTATTAAGCCCTAGAGATTTAAGTACTATAGAAGATTTAGACAAAATAATCGAAGCAGGGGTATTATCTCTAAAAATTGAAGGAAGAATGAAAAAGCCAGAATATGTAGCTACTGTAGTTTCAGGATATAGAGAAGCGATTAATGAGTTTATAAGTGAGAAAAAAATAAATATTTCTGAGGAAATAATAAATAATTTGTATACTATCTTCAATAGAAAGTTTACTAAAGGATATATATTAGGTGAAGTTGGTAAGGATATAATGAATTCTGATAGACCTAACAATCAAGGTCTATATGTTGGAAAAGTCTTAGACCATAATAGAAAAACAAAGAGACTTAGAGTGATACTAGAGAATACCCTTAAAAAAGGAGATGGAATCAACTTAGGTGGAGGAACTATTGGAAGAATTATAAAAGATGGAGAGATAACTACAATAGCACACAAAGGAGATTTAATCGAATTAGATTTTATTGGGGAAGCAAAGAGAAATCAACTTATATTCAAGACTTCAGACAGTGAATTAATGGACAAAGTACAGTCTACATTTCAGCAAGATAAAGAACTTATAAAAACTAACATAAATGCAAAAGTAAGTATTAAACTGGGTGAAAAGCCAGTACTCTCTATAAGTGATTTTTGTGGTAATAAAGCAGTTGTAGAGGGTGAAAAGGTAGCTGAAAAAGCTATAAAAGTTGCTTTAAGTGAAGAAAAAATCGAAACACAGATTCAAAAACTTGGAAATACGCCTTATAAATTAAAAGATATAGACATTGATTTAGACGAAGGTGTAAGTATACCTATAAGTATATTAAATCAAATGAGAAGAGATTGTATTGAGCTTTTGGATGAGGAAAGAATAAGGATAAAAGAGAGAAGATTTAAGGAAAGTAAATTAAAATATAAACCAGCTAAAATAAATCAACATAAAGAATTTAATACAACTCCTAAACTTAGAGTTAAAGTTAAGAATTTAGAGCAATTAGAAGCAGTACTAAAATATAATGTAGATTTAATTTATTATGAAGATATAAATACGCTATTTGAAGCTTTGGAAATAGCTTCAAGTATTTCTAAAGAATCAGTTAATTTAAGTTCAAATATAGATAGTGTAAATTCTTCATTAAATATAGATGATGTAAATGTTTCAAGTGAAAGAACATCTAGCTTTGAAGATAGATTAATCTATTCAGCACCAAGAATTATTAGAAATAGAGAATACAAACAGTTTGAAGTATTAGATAATATAAAAGGGCTTAATAAAATTCAAATTGGTAATTGGGGTTCTATGGATTATTTTAAAGATAAAAATCTAAATATAGATTGCTATTTGAATACTTTTAATAGTGAAAGTATAAATCACTTTAGGGATACAGGAGCAAGTACGGTTTGTTTATCACAGGAGTTAAATCTAAGTGAAATTGAACAAACATTAAAATATACAGATGCAGAAATTGAAGCAGTGATATATGGATATACGCCTATGATGGTCACAGAATACTGTCCTATGGGGGTTGTTGTTAGAGATTGTAAAAAAGATAAGAGAGTAGCTAAATGTAAGGAGAGCAGTTATGCTCTAAGAGATTTTACAGATGCAAGTTATAGGATAACACAAGATATATTCTGTAGAAGCACTATTTACAATTCAAAGGTAACCTGTATGTTGGACAATCTTTATGAATTAGATGAGATTGGAGTAGATGTATTTAGAATAGATTTTACAGTGGAAAATAGTGAAATGGTAGAGAAAGTTATTGAAGCTCATATTGAGGTTTTAAACAATAATTATAAACTTGGAGAAAAAGCTACTAACTTATATAAGCAATTGGATGAAATTGGAACAGTTGCAGGACACTACTATAAAGGTGTAGAATAGATATAACATGAAAAATATACATAAATATATAAAAACTCTTGAATTTATGTGTATTAATATATAAAAATATCATATCTATGAAAAAACAGGGGGATTACTGAAAATGAGAGAAGAAGCTTTAAACATTTTATTTAAGTATTTAGAAACTGATAGAATGAGAAAACATTGCTATGCAGTTGAAGCAGTTATGAAAGATTTAGCCAAAAGACTAGAGCCAGAAAAAGAAGAAAAATGGGCGGTTGCAGGTCTTTTACATGATTTGGATTCAGATATAGTTGGAAGAAAACCAGGAGAAATCTGTGAAGGTCATGCAACAACAACTGTAGAACTTCTCAAAAAAGAAAATTTTGGTGATGAAGAAATGTATAGAGCAATACTTGGTCATCATGATGGTATGGGGGTTACAAGAACTAGTTTAATGGAAAAAGCTATATATGCAGCAGACCCTATAACTGGATTTATAACTGCAATAGCTTTAGTTTATCCAGATAAAAAACTTACGAGTGTAAAGACAAAATCTGTAATTAAAAGAATGAAAGAAACAAGATTTGCTTCAAATGTAAATAGAGATGCAATGAGAAGTATAGAAGATATAGGGATTCCATTTGATGAATTTGCAGAGCTTTCTCTTAATGCAATGAAAAATATTAGTGATGTACTTGAAAACAATGAAAATGAGTAAATAAGGAAAATAACAATAAATTTAAAAATGTGAATTGACAATAATTAGTTTAAATAAATGACTATAATTAATATAAACTTAAGGTCAACTTGTTAATAATTGACTGCAATGAGTAATTATAGTGATTCTTTGCATCAGTAATTATAGTAATAAACTTAAATATATAAAATAAGTAAATGAAAAATAGAAAAGAGAAAGTAAGGCGAAGTATATGAAACTTACGACTATTTGTTATATAGAAAAAGATAGTAAGACTTTAATGTTGTATAGAAATAAGAAGAAAGATGATGTACATGAAGGTAAGTATGTAGGTGTTGGTGGCAAATTTGAGCAGGGAGAAACACCAGAAGAATGTATAGTTAGAGAAGTTAAAGAAGAAACAGGTCTTACTCTTAAGTCATTAACATATAAAGGATTGATAACTTTTCCAAAATTTAAAGATGAAGAAGATTGGTATATGTTTTTGTATTTTTCAGATGAATTTGAAGGAACTTTATCTAACAAAGATTTAGATAATTGTAAAGAAGGCAAGTTACTTTGGGTTGATAATGATAAAATATTTGACTTAAATATGTGGGAAGGCGACAGATTATTTTTAGATTGGGCTAAAAAAGGCAAAATTTTTAGTGCAAAGATAACATATGATAATGGTAAATTGAAAGATTACAGTGTAAATTTTTTAGATTAATTAAAAAATTAAAGCCTCTGTATTGTTAAAAAAATAAAAATTGACTAGGACAACTATTTGATTTATACTAGAGTAAAAATTTTAAAATGGAGGAATAATCTGGAATGATAGACATAAATTTAGACAAATGTGTAGGATGTGGTATGTGTGAGTCGGACTGCCTTGTAAATGCAATAAGGGTTAAAGAAGATAAAGCAAAGGTGAAAAATATTCTCTGTATTAATTGTGGTCACTGTATGGCTATATGTCCAACAGATGCAATAGAAATGCAGGGATTTGATAAAAATGAAGTATTAGAATTCAATCATGAAAATTTTGAACTAGAGCCTGAAAAATTACTAAACTTTATCAAATTTAGAAGAAGTATAAGAAGCTATAAAGACATAGAGGTAGAAGAAGAAAAAATAAAAAACATAGTAGAAGCAGGAAGATACACACCAACAGGTGGAAATAGACAACCGATAAGATACATATTAGTAAAAGAAAAACTAAAAGAAGTAAAAGAATTAGCAATAGAAGGGCTTTATAACTTGGCATTAAATACTGATGATGAAGACCCTGTACGTTCTATATATAAAAATACATTTAAGAGAATGTACAAAAGATATAAAGAAGAAGGATATGATTCTCTATTCTATGATGCACCATTACTTATGGTAGTAGTTGGTGATACTTCTTTAGGAGGAAGTGTATATGTAGATGGTGGATTAGCTGCGTCTAATATGGAGCTTATGGCTTATTCTCAAGGATTAGGAATGTGCTACAATGGATTCTTTGTTATGGCATCAAATGTAGAGCCAAAGTTAAAGGAATTATTGGGAATGAATGATAATGAAGCAGTTATAACTTCATTTATATTGGGATACCCAAGTGTAAAATATAAGAGAACTGTAAATAGAAATAGTGCTAAATTTGAAATAAGATAGAACTTAGAATGTATTATATACTCAAGATTAGCACAAGATAATGTATACATTTAATATAGTAAATTTGTTGTAATAATCAAATAAATCAGTTATAATCTAGGTATATTGTATATGGTGAGGATATTTAAATTTTTAAGTAAATTTTTATATCCTTTTTTATGCTAATCTACTTTTTCATATCTAAAAGTTTAAGTAGTAATTTGCATTGTAAATCTTAATTATATGGAGGATTAGTGTAGTGAATTCAAAAAAATTACTTTTATTAATTATTGTAATTGCATCCATATTCACTTCTTGCATATTTCCTTTTAATGTCAATGCTCTAGGTAGTGATAATCGTACTATTCGGGTTGCTTATCCTATTCAAAAAGGGTTAACTGAACTAGATAAACAAGGTAAGTACTCTGGATATACATACGAATATCTGTTAGAAATTGCACAATATACTGGATGGAATTATGAATTTGTTCAAGTATCTGGTGATGAAAATGAAGTTCTTACAAAACTAATGAAAATGTTAGAAAAAGGTGAGATTGATATAATGGGAAGCATGTTATACAATGAGCAGATGGAAAAATTGTATAATTATGCAGGTAATAGTTATGGAGTAGTAAATACAGTATTACAAGTATTATATGAAAATACAGCTATTGATAGTATAAGGTTAGAAGCTATGAAAGAAATTCGTATTGCTGTAATAGAGAATTCTAATACTAGGCTTAAAGAATTAAATGAATATTGCAAGATGAATTTAATATCACCTAAATTGGTATATTGTAAGTCACAAGAAGAACAATTACAAGCACTAAAGGTTGGTGAAGCAGATGCACTGCTTAATGTGAGTGTGAGTCCAATGGAAGGTGTGCGTACTATAGCTAAATTCTCACCAAAGCCATTCTATTTTATTACACCTAAAGGAAGTACAGACTTAACTCAAAGACTCAATTCAGCAATTAATAATATCGAACAGACAGACCCATATTTTTCGACTGCTTTGTATGAAAAATATTTTACACCAGAAAATAGTAAGATGATTTTGTCTGATGATGAAACTACATATATTAAAGATATAGATACATTAAAAGTTGGAGTACTTTTAAATAAGCCACCATTTCAAAACATAGATAAAAAAACAGGAGAATTAAAGGGTATATCAATAGATTTATTAAATCACATATCTGATAAAACTAGATTGAAGTTTGAACTGGTGCCTGTAAAGTCACAAAAAGATTTGGATAAAATGACTAAAAATCATGAAATTGATATTGTAGCAGGAATGATTTATGATTATGAAGATTCTCGTAAACACAATGTGACTATGTCTCGACCATTTGTTTCCACCCAATATATTATGATGATTAATAACAAATTAAATGAAAATAGTTTAGATGGAAAACGTCTAGCTCTACCTAAAGGGACTGGTTATGATAATTATTTTAATGGGGATGTCATATGGTATGATACTTTGGAAGAGTGTATAGAAGCTGTTAACAAAGGGTTTGCAGATTATACTTATGGAGAAGGATATTCTATACAGTACTATATTAATCAACCTAAGTACAAAAACGTACGTTTAGTTCCACAGACTTATGAATCACAGAGTATTTGCTTTGGAATAGTTAAACCAAGTAAGCAGGAATTATTGGGTATATTTAATAAAGCTATTATAAGCATTCCATCAGAAAAGATGCAATCAATTATCTATCAAAACACTACATATAGACAAGACTTTTCACTACTTTATATTATGCAACAAAATCCAATTGAAACTATTTTAATAGTTGCTAGTTTATTACTTTGCATTATTGGAGGTATGGCATGGAGCCTGCATACACGTAAAAGTATGAATCAGAAAATATCTTTGGAACTTAAAAAGCATGCTGAAGTTTATGAAATGGCAAGTGAATACTTTTTTGAATATGATTATAAACGAGATAAATTGATAGTTTCTATGAAAGGGAAAGGAATTAGTACTTATTATGGTATAAGTAAGAGTGCTATGAGTGAGATTGAAATAGAACATAATAAAAAGTTTTTTGATGTAATCAAGTCACAGGAGAATGGGACGACTGAAATGTATTCTATATGCGCTGATGGTAGTTGTCACTGGATTAGAATTACTTCAAAAATAATTTATAATGAAAAAAGTGTACCAGTGTATGTAATTGGAAAAATATCTAATATTGATTCTGAAAAAGAGGAAAAAGATAAGTTACTGGATAAGGTTCAAAAAGATGGTTTAACAAATATTCTTAATTCAGCATATATTAGAAAGTTAACTACAGAAAGTTTATCTAATTTATCTCCTAACAAAAATGGAGCTTTGTTAATTTTAGATATTGATTATTTTAAGTCTATTAATGATACTTATGGGCATTTAATTGGAGATAAAATATTAATTGATGTTGCAAAAGTGCTTGATAGAAGTTTTGAAAAAAATGATATTGTTGGTCGATTGGGTGGAGACGAGTTTAGTATATATATTAAAGATATAATAAATAAGGAAGAACTTGTCAATAAATGTAATGAAGTATATAAACAAATTCACCTCATAAAACTGCCAAGTGGAAAAAGCATATCTATAAGTATGGGTGTAGTAATAACAAAATATGGACAGAAATATGACGAATTATATCAAATGGCAGATGATGCTCTTTATGATTCTAAGAAGCAAGGAAGAAATAAATTTAAAATAGTAGGAGTATAATTTTTAGTAAGATTTACTATAAAAATTGTAAATAAGATACAATTGAACGAGTTTTGTATAATTGTACATAAAAGAGATGTATTACTTTATATAAGATTCAGTATAAAAATATAATAAATTTTTAAATAAAAAGTATCTAATAAATCTTTTTAAAGTAAAAATAATAAAGCCCAATGACGTATGTTATTATCATCATTAGGCTTTATTTCTATAAATTAATACTAAAATTAAACTTGATGCTAACATTAGTATTAATTTACAGGTTAATTTTATATGGATTTACTTAGAATTAAAATCTGCTTCTTAAAACTTAGTCTTAATATTGGTTCATAGATTTTAATATTTCAATAACATAATCCCAAACATTAGCAATAGAAGGTATACTAACGTGTTCTTTTGGAGTATGAACATCAAACATATCTGGTCCTATAGATATAGCTTCAGCATGAGGAAGTTTATCAAGTAATAATCCACACTCAAGACCAGCATGTAGAGCCATAACAGTAGGAACTTTACCAGTTAATTTCTCATAAGTTTCACTACATATTTTTTCTAATTTAGAACCTTTTTTAAATTCCCAAGCTGGATATTGAGATGTAAGACCATAGTCAGCACCTAAAGCTTGAGCTAAAAGTCTTATTCTATCAGCTATCTCATCTCTAATAGACATAACAGAACTTCTAACAGAAGTTAAGAATTCAATAGTTGATTCTTTAGTTTCAATTATAGCAAAGTTAGTAGAACTTTCAACTAATCCTTCTATATCAAGACTTACAGATTGAACACCATGAGGAGTTAAGCTTGACATTTGAATAACTTTTTCTTTGCAGTCTTTAGTAAGAGCTTTAGTTGCAGAAGTTTCAACTACTGAATAAGCCATATCAGGGTCAGAAGTAGTAAACTCATGTTTAAATGCAGTTAAAATATCATTTATTTGTTTTTTAGCAGATTCAACATCAGCTTTATCAACAGCTATTACACATTTAGCTTCACGAGGTATAGCATTATGCTTAGTACCACCATCAACTGAAACTAATTCGTAATCAACATCTAGTACGCTTAATACTCTAGCTATTGCTTTGTTAGCATTTGCTCTTTGTAAAACAATTTCCATACCAGAATGTCCACCTAATAATCCAGTAACTTCAACTAATAAAGCTTGCTTGTCAGCTCCAACTTCTTTGTACTCAACAGGTAGACTAACAACACAAGTTTTACCACCAGCACAACTAACTAATAGATATCCTTCTTCCTCGGAGTCCATGTTTAGGATATATTGACCTTTGATTAAGCTTGGGTCTAATGCATCAGCACCGTTCATACCATCTTCTTCATTAACAGTAACTAAAACTTCTAATGCTGGATGCTCTAAAGTATTATCTTCTAATATAGCCATACCCATAGCAACAGCGATACCATTGTCAGCTCCAAGAGTAGTTCCAGTAGCGTATATCATATCACCATTAATTCTTAATTTTATAGGGTCTTTAAGAAAATCATGTTCAACATTCTTTTCTTTTTCACAAACCATATCCATATGTCCTTGAAGAACTACTCCTGGACAATTTTCATATCCTTTTGTAGCAGGCTTTCTTATTATTATGTTTAAACTTTCATCCTGGATAGTTTCAAGCCCTAAATTTTTACCAAAGCTAAGTAAATAATCACTTATGCCTTTCTCGTTTCCAGAACCTCTAGGAATTTGAGATATTTTCTCAAAGTTTTTAAAAACATTTTCTGGCTTTAATCCTTCTAATACGTTTCCCATGACTTGTGTTCCTCCTTAATTTATCTATATAAGTAGCTATTTTTATAAAATAAGCTAAAATAAACTCCTTTAAAAAATATTAAAGAAGATTTTTTAACAGATTATATTACAAATAAAGCATGTTTATGTATAATATATAGATAGCTACATACATAGTATAATACAAAATATGTTTAAAATATATCTAAAAGAGAAAAAATATAATAAATTTAGAAATAAAAAAGAAATAAAACTTGCAGTTTTTATTGAAAATGCTTGGAAAGCATACATTTTAAATATTAAAGAAAAAAGTTAAAATATTGAGGATGGTGAATATAGAAAAATGAATGAGAAATCGTTAAGAGTTCTAGAATACAATAAAATAATAGATTTATTAAAGAAGAAAGCCTCATCTTCTTTAGGTCTAAAATATATAGAAAGTTTAGTTCCAAATACTGATTTTGTAGAAGTAAAGTCCATGCTAGAAGAAACTAGTGAAGCTCAATCAATTATTATAAAGAGAGGTTCAGTAGGTTTGGATGGTATTCATGATATAGAAGATAAGGTTAAAAGAGCCTATATAGGTGCATCTCTTGACCCAGGAAGTTTAATTATGATAGCGGATACTTTAAGAGTAGCTAGAAGATTAAAAAATAGTCTATCTAGCAGTGATGAAGAAGATTTTAATTATCCAATAATACAATCTCTATCAAATTCTCTATATGTATATAAAGATATAGAAGAACAGATATACAATGCGATAATAAGTGAAGTAGAAATATCTGACAATGCTTCAAGTACACTTAGAGATATCAGAAGAAGAATAGCTCAAAAAAATCAATCCATTAGGTCTAAATTAAATTCAATAATAAGTTCAACTACTTATCAAAAATACTTACAAGATGCCATAATTTCTCTAAGAGGTGATAGATTTGTAGTACCTGTAAAATCTGAATATAGGTCGCAAGTAGCTGGTATAGTACATGACCAGTCATCTTCTGGTGCGACACTTTTTATAGAGCCAATGACTATAGTAGAGATGAACAATGAGTTAAGACAGCTAAAATTAGGAGAGCAAGAAGAGATAGAGAGAATTTTATCAGAACTTTCTGCAATGGTTGGAGAAGTAAGTGAAGATTTGATATCCAATCAAGAGATACTTGGAAGATTAGACTTTGCATTTTCAAAAGGAAAACTTTCTATACAAATGAGAGGTATAGAGCCTACATTAAATGAGGATAAATATTTAAATATAAAAAATGGAAGACATCCACTATTAGATAAGAAAAAAGTAGTGGCAAATACTATTTATTTAGGAAGAGACTTCCACACATTGGTAATAACAGGTCCAAATACAGGTGGTAAAACAGTTACAATAAAAACTGTAGGTTTATTTGCACTTATGACACAAAGTGGACTTCACATACCTGCTGATTATGGAAGTAGTATGTGTGTATATGATAATGTATTTGCAGATATAGGAGATGAACAAAGTATTGAGCAAAGTTTATCTACATTTTCATCTCACATGACAAATATAGTATCAATACTAAAAACCGTAACAGCAGACTCTTTAGTTATATTTGACGAATTAGGAGCAGGAACAGACCCTGTTGAGGGAGCTGCACTTGCAATAGCAGTATTAGAAGATATAAACTCTGTAGGAGCGAAATGTATAGCAACTACTCACTATAGTGAACTTAAAAATTATGCTCTTACTAAATCTGGTGTAGAAAATGCAGCAGTTGAATTTGATATAGAAACTTTAAGTCCAACATATAAGTTACTTATAGGTGTTCCTGGAAAATCAAATGCGTTTGAGATTTCCAGAAAACTTGGACTTAGTGACTATGTAATTTCACGTGCCAAAGAATATATAAACACAGATAACATAGCTTTAGAAGATGTATTACAAAATGTTGAAAAGAACAGAATCAAAGCTATTGAAGATAGAGAAGAAGCTGAGAGATTGAAGGAAGAGATAGAAAGACTAAAAGTAGAATACGACGAAAAACTTGAAAAATTAGTTACTCAAAGAGATAAGATGATTGAAAAGGCTAAATCAGAAGCATTTTCAATAACAAGACAAGCTAAGGAAGAAGTAGACCTTATAATAAAGGAACTTAGAAGTTTAGAACAAGAAAGAGCTTCTAAAGAAAAAAATCGTAAAATAGAAGAACTTAGAAAAGAATTGACTAGTTCTATGGGAAGTCTTCAACCGACAGTAAAAAGTATGATAGTTCCAAAAGTTTCAAGTAAAGAAATAAAAGACCTAAAACCAGGGGAAGAAGTTAGAGTAATAACTTTAAATCAAAATGGTAGTGTGGTTTCTGTAGACAAAAAGAGAAAAGAAGCAGTAGTGCAAATTGGTATAATGAAGATGACTCTACCTTTTAAATCTTTACAAAAATCTCACAAGGATGTTTCAAAACACGTTACTAAATCAACAAGAAATATCATAAGGGCAAAATCTGGAAATATAAAAAGTGAAGTTGACCTTAGAGGTTTAAATTTAGAAGAAGCTATAATGGAAGTCGAAAAATATCTAGATGATGCATATGTAGCAGGTCTAGAATCTGTAACAGTAATACATGGAATTGGTACAGGAGTGCTAAAATCAGGACTACAAGACATTTTAAGAAAAAATAGACATGTAAAATCACAAAGAGGTGGCCAGTATGGAGAAGGTGGAGCAGGAGTAACAATTGTTAAACTAAAATAATTTGTATAGGAGCACATTTTTATGATATTAGTATCTGCATGTTTAATAGGAATAAATTGTAAATATAGTGGCGATAATAATGAAAATGAAGAAGTAAAAGAATACCTAAAAGGTAAAGATTTTACTCTTGTATGTCCAGAACAGTTAGGTGGTTTATCTACACCAAGACCTCCTGCTGAGATAGTTGATGGAAAAGTAATCACAAAAGAAGATAATAAAGATGTAACAGAAAACTTTGTAAGAGGGGCTGAAGAAACTCTAAAAATAGCAAGATTATATGTATGTAGCGAAGCAATACTAAAAGAGGGTAGCCCCTCTTGTGGATGTAATCTAGTGTATGATGGTAGTTTTTCAGGCAAAAAAATACCAGGGAAAGGTATCACAGCAAAGTTACTGGAAGAAGAAGGAATAAAAGTCAAGAGTGAAAAAGACTTATAGAAAAGCAATAATCGTATAGATAAAAACTGTAATTATAGTATTTTTAATATATACAGAAAACATAATTATTAAAGTGTTTTGCCCTGTAATGAAATACTTGAAAAAACACTAAATTTGATTTAACATAAAGAGATAAGTACAATATAAACCAGGAACAATGTAGAGAGGAGCAACAAGATGCAAGATTTCAAGGTAGCAATATCAAATTGCCTTAAAGAGAAAATAGAAGAACTGTCGATAGAAGAGATAGAGGCACTTATAGAAGTTCCACCAAACAAGGACATGGGTGACTATGCTTTTCCATGCTTTAAATTAGCTAAAGTATTTAGAAAAGCTCCAAACATGATAGCAAGTGAATTAGCAGAAAGTATAGAAGCTAGTGGAGAGATAACAAAAGTAATACAATTAGGCGGATATGTGAATTTCTTTGTAAACAAATCTCAATTAGCAGAAACTGTAATCAAAAAAGTATTAGATGAAAAAGAAAATTATGGTCGCAGTGATTTTGGAAAAGATAAAACTGTAATAGTTGAATACTCTTCTCCAAATATAGCAAAGCCTTTCCATATAGGGCATATAAGAACTACAGTAATAGGTAATGCTCTATATAAGATATATGAATCACAAGGATACAAAACTATAAGAATAAATCATTTAGGTGACTATGGAACTCAATTTGGTAAGTTAATAGTGGCCTTTAAAAAGTGGGGAGAAAAGGAAGTAGTAGAATCTAATCCAATCCCAGAATTATTAAAATTATATGTAAGATTCCATGAGGAAGCAGAACAACATCCAGAAATGGAAGATGAAGCAAGAGCATGGTTTACTAAATTAGAAAATGGTGACGAAGAAGCAAAAGAATTATGGCAATGGTTTAGAGATGAAAGTCTAAAAGAATTTAGTAGAGTATATAAACTTTTAGATATAGAATTTGATTCTTTAGCAGGTGAAAGTTTCTATTCTGATAAGATGGACAGAGTAATAGAGTTATTAGAAGAGAAAAATCTTTTACAAGAGTCTAAAGGTGCAAGAATCGTTGATTTAGAAGAATATAAGATGCCACCAGCTCTTATTACTAAGAATGATGGCTCAACATTATATATGACAAGAGATTTAGCTGCGGCAATATATAGAAAAGAAACTTATGATTTTGATAAGTGTATATATGTAGTTGGTTCTCAACAAAACCTACATTTCCAACAATGGTTTAAAGTAATTGAACTTATGGGATATGAATGGGCAAAAGACTTAGTGCATGTTGGATTTGGTATGGTAGCTCTTGAAGAAGGGACTATGTCAACTAGAAAAGGAAGAGTTGTATTTTTAGAAGATGCATTAAATCAAGCTATAGATAAAACTAAGGATATTATACTAACTAAAAACCCAGATGCTAAAAATGTAGATGAAATATCTAAACAAGTAGGTGTTGGAGCTGTAGTATTCCAAGAACTATCTAATAGTAGAATAAAAGACTATACTTTCTCATGGGAAAGAACATTAAGCTTTGATGGAGAGACTGGACCATATGTTCAATATACACATGCTAGATGTTGTGCAGTTTTAAGAAAAGCAAAAGAAGAAATCACTTCTGATATAGATTATAGTCTATTGGCTGATGAAGATAGTGCAGAAGTTCTTAGAGTTATAGAGTCATTTAATAAAAATATTTTACTTGCTCTAAAGAAGAATGAACCACATATAGTTACAAGATTTATGCTAGATTTAGCTCAAGCGTTTAATAAATTTTATCATGATAATCCAATTTTAGTGGAAAATTTAGAGATTAGAAAATCGAGACTTGCTTTGGTACAAGCCACAAAACAAACTTTAGAAAATTCTCTGAAGCTGTTGGGAATGCACGCTCCAGAAAGAATGTAATACAACAAAATGTTGAAATAAAAAGAATAAAATTGAACTTAGTACGCAATTTGTATAACTGTAGAATATAGGGATGTCGAAAACTGATGCTTTACATATAAAAAAGTAGTATCGTATAATAATATATAGATAGTAGATTACAATGATTTTTGTACACTACTATCCCCCTATATATGACAGCTTCTTAACGGGCTGTCTCTTTTTTTTTAATAGCAGGATATTTAAATTAAGTTTTTGAGAAAGGATATATTTATGAATGACGTATTAATAAAAAAAGTCTACACATCTTCTTTTAATAATGGAAGTAAGACTCTTAAAGATTTAATTATAATAAATACAAAATCCTTAATAGATGATAAAACTCAAAGATGTGTATATATAGACGAAAAGAGATTGAAAGATGAACTTATTTACTTTAGATTTTATGGAGAAAAAATAGATAATGTCAATTTTTTAAATATTTTATTACCATTAATTTTATCAAATACTAATATTCAAAAAAGTGAAGATGAGGTTGTTAAATTAATAAAAAAATATGTGAGTTACTTTAGAAAAGAGGAATTCTTATTTGATTATTTATTAAGTTCTGTAGCATATAATTCTGTTATGCACAATCTTATAAATAACAGTAAAATTGAATATGTCGAATTACTACAAAATATTAAAGACAAGATAATAGATTTTTCTATAGAATTAGACAAGTCTGATATTGTAAAGTTTCAGATGGCAAGGATAGGTACAATACAATTAATTGATAAATATATTGATTTAAAATATGAAGATTATGATGAAGAAAGTATTCTATCAAGTGTTTTAAATATTTTATATGATATTTATATAGAAGACAGAAATGTAGAAAATGAAGGAATTAAAAGCATGAAAAAATCTATATTATCTATTTTAGGTGAAGAGACTGAATTAAACGAAGATAATATAGATTTTATTCTTTCTATGTCAGAATATGTTGTTAAGTTGAGAAAATATAAAATTGGGGTTAAAATGTATAATAAAAAAATAGACCCAAGAAGTCTTATAAGCCTTGAAGAAGGCGATACTACAATAGACCCCATATTTAATCAAATAACAGTTATGTCGAAAACCTTTAGTGATAATATATTAAGCATAAAGATACATTCTAAATCAGGTATTTATATATTAAAGTTTAAAAAGGTTTAGGTTACTAGAGATTACTGTTTTTTTCTAAGTAATCCAAAAAATCTTTTTCTTTAGTGTCAGTTAAGAAACATAATTCTTTTACTATATTATTTCTAAGGTCGATAAAATCACTAATTTGGGTATTTTCATTAGTGTATTCAAGAGACTTTATAATAAGCAGTAAATCTCTTTTTGATAAAGAGTTGATAGATACTTTTTCAATTAATTCCATAAAAAACTTCCTTTCCTCACATTACTTGAAATTAATAATCTAATTATATAAATGTTATATAGACTTTACATATACTATTTTAACCTATAAGGGGTACAAAAAGCAGTATAATATTAAAAAGAGGTGAGAAATATTTGAAAATTTTATTAACAACGTTGAATTCTAAGTTTATTCATACAAATTTAGCTATAAGATATCTAAAAGAATTTGTAAGGAATTTGATAGAAGTTGACATGAAAGAATATACGATAAACAATGACTTAGATTATATTTTAAAAGATATATACAAAAATGAATATGATATAATTTTATTCTCAACATATATCTGGAATATAGGAGATATAGTTAAACTTTGTGATAATCTAAAAAAAATTAGACCAAATACTAAAATAGCTTTGGGCGGGCCAGAAGTGAGTTATGATAGCTATGAGGCAATGAAGAAATACGATTTTGTAGATTATATACTTTATGGAGAAGGAGAATTAATCTTTAGAGATTTAGTGCTTCATCTTAAAGGAAAAAAAGAAATAAAAAGTGTAGACGGATTGGTATATAGACAAGGAAGCGAGATAATAGTAAATAAACCTATGGAACTTCTTCAAAATTTGGACGAGATTCCTAGTCCTTATGAAAATTTAAATCCAAAGGAATATGAAAATAGAATAGTATATTATGAGTCGTCAAGAGGTTGTCCATTTAACTGTCAATACTGCTTATCTTCTACCATTCCTGGTCTGAGATATTTCAGCTTAGATAGAATAAAAAGAGATTTAAAAGCTTTAATAGATGCAAGAGTCTCACAAATTAAATTTATTGATAGAACTTTTAATGCAAATAAAAAAGTAGCTATGGAAATTATGGATTTTCTTATGAAAAATGATAATGGATATACAACCTATCATTTTGAAGTTACAGCATATTTGATAGATGACAAGATGCTAGAGTTTTTGGCTGACTGTAAAGAAGGGCTTTTTCAGTTTGAAATAGGAGTACAGTCGACAAATGAAAAAACACTTGATGCAGTAGGAAGAAGAGATGATTTCAAAAAGTTATCTCATGTTGTTCAGACAGTAGCATCTTATAGAAATATACATCAACATTTAGACTTAATTGCAGGACTTCCCTATGAGGATTATGAAAGCTTTGAGAACTCATTTAATGATGTATTTAATCTAGGGATAGAACACTTACAATTAGGTTTCTTAAAGATGATTAAGGGTACAGGTATGAGAAAGGTAGCAGATGAGCATGGATTTAAATATAAGGATTATGCTCCATATGAGTTTTTATACAATAATTATATAAGCTATGAAGAAACATTGAAATTAAAGGATATAGAAGATGTACTTGAAAGATACTACAATTCTAAAAACTTTGTGTTGTCCATGAGATATATTATAGGCAAATTTTATAAACAAAGTCCTTTTAAATTTTTTGAAACTTTTGCTAAGTACTTTGATGAAAATGGGTATTTTGACTTGGCACAGGGGAAAAATCAATTATACAAAATATTATTGGATTTCTATAATGAAAAAATAAATATAGACAATGATGTATTTAATGATATATTAAAGTATGACTACATTTCACTAGGTAAGACATCAAATATACCACAGTTTTTTAATAAGTTAGATGTGGATGACTTTAAGAATAGATGTCATGTATTTTTACAAGATAATGATAACTTATCAACATATCTACCTAATTTTGTTGATAAACCAGCAAAACATATAATAAAATATGTTCATTTTGAACCATTTAAATTTAATATTGTGGATTTAAAAAATAATATAAATACAGAAATAAGAGAAGAAGAAAATATAGTCTTATTTGAATATGATGATAAAAAAATATTTGAGAAATCTAAAACTCATAAAGTAGAAATTTAAGTATTTAGGAGGAAACAATGGATTTTAAAATAGAAAAGTATTTACTGAAGAAGGCAGAAGAACTAGCTTTTATAACTATAAAGCATGGTGGAGAATTTAAATTAAAGAGTTATGATGTGCCAAAAGGTGGGCTAGATGTACCTATAAAAAATGAGGTACTAGTAAAAGGTATAAAAGAAAAAACTGCTCAAGATAGGTTAAACTCAATGTCTATAGCAGATGCAATGATATATATAATTGGTATAGATAGTAAATTTAAAAATAATGGAGAATATGAAAAGTTTTTAGATGCTTTGTCTAAGGATATTAACTTAGATTTAAAAGCATATATGGGATACATGTCTAGAAAATACTTTGAGATTGGAGAGCATACAGATTCTTTAATATATATAAAAGCATTTATAACTATGTATCCAGATGATTTAGATGCAATGTATAATTATGCAATTGTGTGCCAAGAGATAGCAAAACAATATCAAAAAGACCTAGATGATAAGGCTATGAATGCATTTTTACTTGAGGCAATGAGCAAACTTGAAAAGATAATAGATATTGATAATGATTTTGCATTAGGTTATTATCATTTAGGTTATCATTATTATAATCAAGGTCAATATTTGAAGACTAAATTGACATGGGAAGATGCATTAAGATTAGGTTTAGATGCTGACTTAGTGGCTGAGATACAAGAAAATTTAGGAAAGATGGATTTTAAAGTACAGTATGAAGAAGGATATACACTTATATTCCATGGTAAGTTTAAAGAGGGATTAGAAAAATTACTGCCACTGGAAGAAGAACATATGGATTGGTGGAATTTGCTGTTTATGATAGGGCTAGGATATAAGGGTATGGGCGAAATAGAGCAGGCTAAGATGTATTTTGAGAAGATATTAGTAATAAAACCTAAGCAAGTAGATGCTATAGTTGAATTAGGGCTTTGTGAAGCTTCTAAATATAATTTAGATAAAGCAATAGAGTATTTTGAGCAAGCTGCTAAGATAAAAGAGGACCCAGAAATTCTTTGTAATTTAGGTATGGCTTACTTAAACAATGGTGAAATTGATGATGCAACTTACTATATAGAAAGAGCTTATGAATTAAATCCACAGGATGAGATTACGATTGCTTGTTTAAAAGAGCTTGGTATAAATAAGTAAGAATGTTATTAGATTGTATTAGATTCTATTAGGTTTTACTTTATTAGGTTGGACTTGATGCTAGCGAGTTTTATCTGATGCTATTAAATTTTATTAATTAAGAGTGGTAGAACATTTATTATGTTGTACCACTTTTTTTATTTACTTTGTCTAAGTATTTTTACTCTTATTTACTATTTGTAATATTATATTTCATAAGTATCTTGAATTTATAATAATTAAATATTAAAGCAGATTTTAGTTGTACAAATTTTTTGTAACATAAAAAATAAATTGATAAAAGACATATCAAATATGGTATTATTTAGTTAAATATATATAAGGGAGGGGTTACTTTTGATAAAGAAATTAGATGATATTTTAGAGCAGCTTAAAGGAGGAGAAAAAATAGTACTTTCTGTAGCAGCAGCTCACGATAAAGAAGTTTTAATGGCTATAAAGGATGCTGTAGAAAGAAATATAATTACTCCTATATTGGTTGGAAATGAAGGAAAGATAAGAGAAATATCAAAAGAAATAGAATTTGATTTGGGTGGAATTAAAATTATTGACAAGGATGATATTAAAGACTGTGCTGAAATAGCAGTTAAATTAGTATCAAGTAAAGAAGCTGATTTTGTAATGAAAGGTTTATTAGATACATCCGTTATCTTGAAAGAAGTGTTAAATAAAGATTATGGTCTTAGAACTGATAGTTTATTAAGTCATGTTATGGTATATGAGTTAGAAAGATACCATAAGCTATTGATAACTACAGATGGAGGAATGAATATAGCTCCTGACTATGAACAAAAGGCAAAGATATTAAAAAATTCTATAAAAGCAGCAAAAGCTTTAGGTATGGAAACTGTAAAAGTTGCATGCTTAGCAGCTAAGGAAAAAGTAAATCCTAAAATGCAAGCTACTGTAGATGCAGATATGCTAGCAAAAGCTTGTCAAGCAGGAGAATTTGGAGATAATGTAATTGTAGAAGGTCCTTTAGCTTTTGACTTAGCAGTTTCAAAAGAAGCTAGTGAGATAAAAGGATTTAAAAGTGAAGTATCTGGAGATGTAGATATTATGTTGGTTCCAACAATAGAAGTTGGTAATGGCATAGGAAAAGCCTTTACATACATGGCAGATTCTAAATCAGCAGGTATAATTATGGGCGCAAAAGCTCCTATAGTTTTAGTATCAAGAGCTGATTCACATGAATCTAAATTGTACTCTATTGCGTATGGAGCTATTGTAGCTAAAAGTATGAAATAAAAACATTAAGTGTGTAAAATAAATGCGTTAAAAGATAAAATGTAGTCATAATATCTAAATTAATGCAATATTAAAAAAATTTTATATAAAAAATAATTATAGCTTCAAATGAATATATACAAATGTTCAATTTGAAGCTATAATTAATATTAAAGTAAGAAAAATAAAAAAATTTCAAAAAATTAGTCCAAAAAATGCTATTCTAAGAAGTTTTTACTAATTATGGTATAGGGAGTAAAAATCTGTAACAAGTCCAAAAAAGTAGTGAGAAATAATAAACACACAAATAAGATATAATATCAAAAAATTGACTAGAAATAATTCAAAATTGATTTAAAAAAATCAAAACATAATTTAATTAAACTAAAGTATCAAAAAAGTAGGCTCAAGTATTAAAAAATAGCCAAAAATGAGTAGTTAAATTAACTTAAATTAGGTATTAAAAATAAAATTTTTATGTATTATCTAATTTTGTTAAAAAAATATTTAAATCTAAAGCAAAGTGCTGAAAATTAGTATATAATCAACTTAGAAAGCATTTATTTTATTATTTTATGACATGAAGTCAGTCACCTGGGGGATTTTAAAAATCAAAAAAAGGGGATAGGAATATGGATGAAAAAATGTTAACAATTGATTTAAACAGCCAGAAGATGATAGCAAAAGCTAGAGAAGAAGGCGTAGAAACAATGTATGATAGAAAAGAAGGCTTTAAAGCACAATGTGGTTTTGGTCTTCAAGGGGTTTGCTGTAGAATATGTGGAATGGGACCATGTAGAATAAGTCCTAAAACTCCAAGAGGGTTATGTGGAGCAGACGAACACACTATAGTAGGTAGAAACTTTGCAAGAATGGTTGCTGGTGGGACAGCTGCCCATTCAGACCATGCTAGAGATATAGCACATACATTAGCATTAGCTGATCCAAATGGAAACTATAAAATAAGAGACGAAGCTAAATTAATTACTTTAGCTAAAGAATGGGATGTAGAAACAGAAGGTAGAGATATCTATGATGTAGCACATGAAGTGGCAGAAATTGCATTAATGGAATTTGGTAAACCTTTTGGGACATTAAGATTTATAAAAAATGCGCCAGAACCAAGACAAAAAATATGGAAAGAATATGCTATAGAACCAAGAGCTATAGATAGAGAAATTGCAACAATAATGCACTCTACTCATATAGGTTGTACTGGTGATATAGATAGTTTAATACACATGAGTCTAAGAACTTCTATGGCTGATGGTTGGGGTGGTTCTATGATAGGTACTCGTTTAAGCGATATCTTATTTGGAACTCCAGTACCAAGAAGAACAGAAGCTAACTTAGCAGTATTAGAAGAAAATAAAGTTAATATAATATTGCATGGACATGAGCCAGCATTATCAGAAATGATAGTTTTAGCTGCAGAAGAACCAGACTTAATAGCTTTAGCTAAAGAAGTTGGAGCAGATGGAATAAACTTAGCTGGTATGTGTTGTACAGGTAATGAAATTACAATGAGACATGGTGTAAGAATAGCAGGAGACTTCCATCAACAAGAACTTGCAATAGTAACTGGAGCAGTTGAGGCTGTAATAGTTGACGTTCAATGTATATTCCCTGCACTAGCTAGAGTAGCAGATTGTTACCACACTAAATTTGTAACAACTTCTCCAAAAGCTAAAATAACAGGTTCAACTTATATTGAATTTAGAGAAGAACAAGCTCTTGATGATGCTAAATCAATAGTTAAAGAAGCTATCTTAAACTTTAAAAATAGAGATAAATCAAAAGTACTTATACCTGAATTAAAATCAGGGGCAACAGTTGGGTATAGTGTAGAAGCAGTAGTAAATCAATTAGACAGAGTTGTAAACTCTCATATAGATCCAGCAGGAACAGTTAAGCCATTAACAGACTGTTTAAAATCTGGAGTATTAAGAGGAGCAGCTGGTGTAGTTGGATGTAACAATGCTAAAGGAGTTTCAAATGAGGCTCACGTAACAATAATGAAAGAATTAATTAAAAACGACATAATAGTAGTTACTACAGGATGTGGTGCTTCAGCAGCAGCTAAATTTGGTTTAATGGAAACTGATGCAGCTGAAAAATATGCAGGTAAAGGTCTTGCAACTGTCTGTAAATTAGTAGGAATCCCACCAGTACTACATATGGGTTCTTGCGTTGATATAAGCCGTATATTAGATTTAGTTGGAGCAGCAGCTAATTACTTAGATATGGATATGTGTGACCTTCCAGTTGTAGGTATAGCTCCAGAGTGGATGTCAGAAAAAGCAGTTGCTATAGGATGCTATGTTGTAGCTTCTGGTATAGACACTTACTTAGGAATAATGCCTCCAATAGCTGGTTCTTCAAGAGCAGTAGATATATTAACTAGCGAATTAAAAGATAAAGTTGGTGCAACATTTACTGTAAATACAAATCCAAAAGAGTTAGCAGCTACAATAATAGAAGATATAGAAAAGAAACGTGTTCACTTCGAAGCATTAGTTGAAGAAAAAATGGGTGTTGAAGCAGAAGCTTAGAAAATGGCTAAAGCCTTAGAAAAAACGATTTTATATCTAAATAAAGGTTTTATAGTTGAATGAAGTCAAATATTAAAGAAAAGAACATCAAAATACAATGAATATACTGAATAAATAAAATATAAACAATATAATGAAGAATACTAAAACTATACATGCTGCTTTGAAAAGCTAGTAGGGTAAATGTAATTGGTTCCTGTAAGGACTAGCTGTAGTTTATTTTTAGTGTTTAAAAAATAGATAACTACACTAAAACATAAATAAAATAAAAAGCAAATAGTAATAAAGGTGGTAGGGATTATGAAGATAGCAATAACAGGTAAAGGTGGAGTAGGTAAAACGACTTTTTCTTCAATGCTCTCTAGGATGTTTGCTGAAGACGGATACAGAGTTGTTGCTGTTGATGCCGATCCTGATGCTAATTTAGCTTTAGCACTAGGTTTTCCAAAAGAAGTATATGAATCAATAGTACCTATATCAGAAATGAAAAAGTTAGTTTCAGATAGAACAGCTGCTTCTGTAGGTTCATTTGGAAAAATGTTTAAGATGAATCCTAAAGTAGACGATATACCTGAAAATTTCTGTAAAGAATACAACGGAGTGAGATTACTTACATTAGGAACAGTGGATTCTGGTGGCACTGGATGTGTATGTCCAGAGCACGTTCTTTTAAAAAGACTCTGTTCACACTTAATACTACAAAATAAAGATGTAGTTGTTATGGATATGGAAGCTGGAATTGAACACTTAGGAAGAGGAACAGCTCAAGGTGTAGATGCTTTTATAGTAGTTGTAGAGCCAGGAGAAAGAAGTCTCCAAACATATAGAAAAGTTAAAAAACTTGGTCATGATATAGGCGTAAATAAGGTATTTGTTGTAGGTAACAAAATCAGAAATAAAGAAGATGAAGAATTTATAATACAAAACTTAGAAGATGGGGAATCTTTAGGATTTATCTATTACAATCAAGATGTTATAGATTCTGATAGAGCTAATCAATCTCCATATGATTCTAGTGAAACAACAAAGGCACAAATTAAAGAAATAAAAGAGAAATTAATGTCACTTAAAGATAAATAGAAATTTTGATTTATAATTGGGTTGTTGGTTAAAGGCAATAAATAGGTATTAGATAGGTAATAAATGATTAATTAGATAAATGACTAGCTATTAAGTTAAAGATATTTTAATAGCTTAGTAGCTAGTTTTTAAGCAATTTTACATGTATAATTATCTTATAAAATATAATTTTTACATATTAATACAATTTATACAAAAATTATATTTTAAATCTATTTAGGTTGTGGGAGGAGATTCAGTTATGGGATTTAAATCTGACATTGAAATAGCTCAAGAAGCTAAACCTCAAGATATTAGAGAGGTTGCAAAAAAATTAGGACTAGGTGAAGAAGATGTAGAACTATATGGTAAATACAAAGCCAAAGTTGACTACAATCTACTAAAAAGAGAAACTGGGAAAAAAGCTAAGTTAATATTAACTACAGCTATAAACCCAACTCCAGCAGGTGAAGGAAAAACTACTACTACTATCGGTGTTGCTGATGCATTTGCAAAATTAGATAAAAATGTATTAGTTGCTCTAAGAGAACCATCTCTAGGACCAGTATTTGGTGTTAAAGGTGGGGCAGCTGGTGGAGGATATGCACAAGTTGTTCCTATGGAAGATATAAACTTACACTTCACAGGAGACTTTCATGCTATAGGAGCTGCTAATAACCTTTTAGCTGCTATGCTTGACAATCATATTCATCAAGGAAATGAACTTAGAATAGACCCTAAGAAAATAACTTGGAGAAGATGTGTAGACATGAACGATAGACAACTTAGAAATATCGTTGATGGTATGGGTAAAAAAGGCGATGGAGCAGTTAGACAAGATGGATTTGATATAACTGTTGCTTCTGAAATAATGGCAGCGTTCTGTTTGGCAAGTGATATAGCTGACTTAAAAGAAAGATTAGGAAACATAATAGTTGGATATAGCTACGAAGGTGCACCTGTAACAGCTAGACAATTAAAAGCTAATGGTGCTATGGCTGCATTATTAAAAGATGCTTTAAAACCAAACCTAGTTCAAACTCTTGAAGGAACACCATCATTTGTACATGGTGGACCATTTGCAAATATAGCTCATGGATGTAACTCTGTTATAGCTACAAGAATGGCTATGCACTTTGCAGATTATGTAATAACTGAGGCTGGTTTCGGTGCTGACCTTGGAGCAGAAAAATTCTTAGATATAAAATGTAGAATGGCAAATTTAAAACCAGATGCTGTTATAATAGTTGCTACTGTAAGAGCATTAAAATACAATGGTGGAGTTGCTAAAGCAGACTTAAACGAAGAAAATCTAGAAGCTCTTGAAAAAGGACTTCCAAACTTATTAAAACATGTTGAAAACATAACTCAAGTATATGGATTACCAGCAGTTGTTGCAATAAACAGATTCCCACTTGATACTGAAGCTGAACTTAAACTTGTTGAAGACAAGTGTAAAGAATTAGGCGTTAATGTTGCTCTTTCTGAAGTATGGGCAAAAGGTGGAGAAGGTGGAATTGCAGTAGCTAAAGAAGTTTTAAGATTATTAGATGAAGAAGAAAATAATTTTAGATTCTGCTATGAAGATGATTTATCTATAAAAGATAAGATAAATGCTATAGCTACTAAGATTTATGGAGCAGATGGTGTAGATTATACTCCAGAAGCTGATAAAGAAATAGCTAACTTAGAAAAACTTGGATTTACTAAAGTTCCAGTATGTATGGCTAAAACTCAATATTCTTTAACTGATGACCAAACTAAATTAGGTAGACCAACAGGATTTAGAATAACTGTAAGACAAGCATCAATTTCAGCAGGAGCTGGATTTATAGTTGCACTTACTGGAGAAATAATGAAAATGCCAGGATTACCAAAAGTTCCAGCAGCAGAAAAAATAGATGTTGATGAAAATGGAGTAATAGCTGGATTATTCTAAGTGTATTAATTTATAAATAAAGAGTAGGAAATATCTCTAAGATAATTTAGGATATTTTCCTACATCCTTTTAAGGAGGATTATCATGAAAATAGCAGATAAAACTTGTGTTGATTTTGTAGAAGTACTATCTTCTAAAGAAGCAGTACCAGGTGGCGGTGGAGCTGCCGCACTAGTTGGTGCAATTGGTATGGCTTTAGGGAGTATGGTATGCAATCTTACAATAGGAAAGAAAAAGTATGCTGAGTATGAAGAAAGTGTAAAAGATATATTAAATAAAGCAGGAAAATTAGAAAAAGATTTATTAAAAATGATAGATGATGATGCAGAATGTTTCTTACCATTATCAAAAGCTTATGGGCTTCCTAAAGAAACAGAAGAGGAAAAAAGAATAAAAGCAGAAACAATGGAAAAAGCGCTAAAAGTTGCTTGTGAAGTACCATTAAATATAGTAAGAGTTTGTTATGAAGCTATTAAGTTACATGAAGATTTAGTTGATAAAGGTTCAAGACTTGCTATAAGCGACGTTGGTGTAGGGGTTCAATGTTTAAGAGCTGCTATACTTGGTGGACAATTAAATGTAGTTATAAATATAAATTCTATACAAGATCAAGAATATGTTAGTAAAGTAAAAACAGAAGTAGATAAATTAGTTGAAGATGGCGTTAAAACTTGTGATGAAGTTTATGCTAAAGTTGAAAAAGCGCTTGGAAAATAATTTTTAAATGACGAAAGTAGATACTATGTTATTAATATGTGGTATATAGAATAAATTAATTTAAGTTTGCTTGTAGGGGAGTTGTGAATATATGGAAGTAATGTCAACTAAAGGACAGATTATAAAAGGAAAACCTGTAGCTGATAAGATTAGTGAAGACTTAATAAAAGAAGTCGAGTTACTAGTTAAAGAAGGTATAAATCCTAAGCTAACAATAGTTAGAGTTGGAGCAAGAAGCGATGATTTATCATATGAAAGAGGAGCACTAAAAAGATGTCAAAACATTGGTATAACAACTGAAGTGTTGGAATTAGCTGAAGATATAACTCAAGAAGAATATATTGATGTTTTAAAGAAAGTTAATGATGACAAGGATGTTAATGGTATATTATGTTTTAGACCACTTCCAAAACACTTAAATGAAGAAGTTATAAAATATGTCATTGCACCAGAAAAAGATGTAGATTGTTTTAGCCCAATAAACTCTGCTAAAGTCATGGAAGGAGATAAGAGTGGATTCCCACCATGTACTCCTACAGCAGTAGTAGAAATATTAAAACATTATAATGTTGATTTAAAAGGAAGTAAGGTAACAGTTCTTGGAAGATCAATGGTAGTTGGGAAGCCAGTATCAATGCTTTTATTAAGTGAACATGCAACTGTTACAATATGCCATTCAAAGACTAAAAACTTATCAGATGTAGCTGCAGAAGCGGACATATTGATAGCAGCTATTGGTAGAGCTAAGATGGTAGATGAAAGTTTTGTGAAAGATGGAGCAGTAGTTATAGACGTTGGTATAAATGTTGATGAAGAAGGAAATTTATGTGGAGATGTTGATACAAATGCAGTTTTAAATAAAGTATCGATGATAACTCCAGTTCCAGCGGGGGTTGGTTCAGTTACAACATCTATACTTGCAAAACACGTAGTTAAAGCTTGTAAGTTGCAAAACAATAAATAGATAGATATTGTGGAAGGTTTAGGGGGGAAGTAGATATGATAATTTCTGAAAATAAACCATTGGAAGAAGTGCTAGGGTACTTAAAGAATTTTGACAAGCTAGTTTTAGTTGGTTGTAATCAATGTGCAGCGACTTGTAAGAGTGGTGGAGAAGAAGAAGTTCTAAAAATGAAGGAAACTCTTGAAGGTGAGGGCAAAAAAATCTTAGGATATGTAATGCTTGATCCTGCTTGTAACCTTTTAAAGTCTAAAAAGGACTTAAAGGCTCTAAAAGAAGAAACTAAAGAAGCTGATGCAGTTTTATCTTTAGCATGTGGAGATGGGACACAAACAATAGTTAAAAACCTAAAAAATAAACCAGTTTATCCAGCTAACAACACTTTGTTTATAGGGGAAGTACAAAGGGTTGGAGAATATGAGGAAGCCTGTAAGGCTTGTGGAGACTGTGAACTTGGTTGGACAGGTGGAATATGTCCAGTAACTATGTGTGCTAAAGGTCTTATGAATGGGGCTTGTGGTGGAGCTAAAAATGGTAAATGTGAAGTAAATCCAGAAAATGATTGTGCTTGGATAAAAATATATGAAAGATTGGAATCTATAGGGCAATTAGATAATTTAGCAGAAATAAGACCGCCAAAAGACTATTCTAAGCAAAATAATCCAAGAAGCTTAAGTGCAAAGAAAAAGAAAGAAGCAACAGCCAATTCATAAAAGTTTTTTTTAGAAGGTTAAAAGGGGGATTAGAGATGAGCTTATTAAGAGAAACATTAGAGAGTGGAAAATTTGCAGTTACTACTGAGATGGCTCCTCCAAAAGGGACTGACCTTTCACATTTAATTGAATGTGCAAAGCCGTTAGTTGGAAGAGTTCATGCAGCAAATGTGACAGACTTTCAATCAGCAGTTATGAGAGCAACTTCTCTTGCTACATGTAAATTACTAAAAGATGCTGGATTAGAGCCAGTGATTCAAATAACAGGGAGAGATAGAAATAGGATAGCTATACAAGGAGAAATGTTGTCAGCAGGTGTATTTGGGATAAACAACTTGTTGGCATTAACAGGAGACCATACTAGCGTAGGAGACCATCCACAAGCTAAAGGTGTATTTGATTTAGACTCTGTAGGGATACTTCAAACTGCTGAAACTCTAATGGCAGGTACGGATATGGCTGGTAATAAATTAAAAGGTTCTCCAGATTTTTATCTAGGAGCATCAGTAACTCCAGAATATTCTCCAATAGAAGTTCAATTATTAAAAATGCAAAAGAAAATAAAAGCTGGAGCTAAATTTTTCCAAACTCAAGCACTTTATGACATAAATACAATGAGAAAGTTTAGAGAACTAACAAGAGATATGGATTGCAAGGTATTGGCAGGGATAGTACCTTTAAAATCTCCAGGAATGGCTAAATTTATGACTGCAAATGTACCAGGAATATTTGTGCCAGATGAACAAATCGAAAGATTAAGAGCAGCTGGAAAAGAAAACTGGGTAAGTGAAGGAATAAAAATGGCAGGAGAACTTATCAAACAATTAAAAGAAGAAGATTTATGTGATGGTGTTCATATAATGGCAATTGGGGCAGAAGAAAATATACCTGCTATACTAGATGCCGCAGGTTTATAGTATTACAAGATTGTAGATTATAAGGTTTGGGGGAATTAAGGATGAAAATAGTAGTAGTAGGTGGTGGACCAGGAGGATATGTAGCAGCTATAAAAGCTTCTATGCTTGGTGCAGAGGTGACAGTTGTTGAAAAAAGAAGAGTTGGAGGAACTTGCTTAAATGCAGGATGTATACCAACTAAAGCACTTCTTGCTTCTTCAGGGGTATTAAATACTGTGAAGGAAGCAAAGGATTTTGGTATAGAGATAGATGGTACAGTTACACCAAATTTCACTGCCATAATGGAAAGAAAAAATAAAGTTGTAAATCAATTAATAAGTGGTATAGAATTCCTATTTGAGAAAAGAGGAGTAAAACTAGTTAATGGTTTTGGAAAATTAATTGATAAAAATACTATAGAAGTAACAAAAGATGATGGAACAGTAGAATCTATAAAAGCTGATAAGATAATACTAGCTAATGGTTCTGTTCCAGTTGTACCAAGAATGTTCCCATATGATGGAAAGATTGTAATAACTAGTGATGAAGTTCTTGGACTTGAAGATATACCTGAATCTATGTTAATAGTAGGTGGTGGAGTTATAGGATGTGAAATAGGGCAATTCTTTAGAGCCTTAGGAACAGAAGTAACTATAGTTGAAATGGTTGACCAGATACTATTAAATGAAGATAAAGATGTAGCAAAACAACTACTTAGACAATTTAAGAAAGATAAGATTAAAGTTATTACAGGTATTGGAGTACAAACTTGTGAAGTAGTTGATGGTAAAGCTGTTGCAACTCTTTCTAATGGAAAGGTTATAGAAGCACAATATGCATTAGTATGTGTTGGTAGAAGACCTAACCTTGATAATTCTGGAGTAGAAGATATAGGAATTGAAATGGAAAGAGGAAAAGTAGTAGTTAATGAGCATCTTGAAACTAATGTAGAAGGTATATATGCAATAGGTGATATAATAGATACTCCTTTCTTAGCACATGTTGCTTCTAAAGAAGGTATTGTTGCAGTTGAAAATGCTTTAGGAAAAACTAAAGTAGTAGATTATAGAGCAATTCCAAGATGTGTTTATACTGAACCTGAAGTTGCTGGTGTTGGTAAAACTGAAAAACAACTTGAAGCTGAAGGTGTAGAATACAATGTAGGTCAATTTGATTTTAGAGGACTTGGAAAAGCACAGGCTATAGGACATTTCCAAGGATTTGTAAAAATAATAGCTGATAAAGAAACAGATAAAATAATAGGTGCAGCAGTAGTAGGTCCTCATGCTACAGATTTATTAACAGAGTTATCACTTGCTGTTCATCTAGGATTAACTGTAGAACAAGTAGGGGATGCAATACATCCACATCCAAGTTTATCTGAAGGACTAATGGAAGCACTTCATGATGTACATGGAGAATGTGTTCATTCTGTACCTAAATTATAATAAGTAAACAGAGTACATAAGGCTCTGTGGCTAGATTTAAGGGGGAAGTCTTAAAATGGGATACAATATAGCTGTTGCAGGAAAAGGTGGAACTGGTAAAACAAGTCTCACAGGGCTTTTGATTGATTATTTGGTTAAGGACAATAAGGGACCAGTATTAGTTGTAGATGCTGATGCTAATGCTAACATAAATGAAGTATTAGGTATTGAAGTTGAAGCAACAATAGGAGAAATAAGAGAAGAAGTAAATCAAAGAGAAAAGTTAGGCAATGCATTCCCAGGTGGTATGACAAAAGCACAATATCTACAATTTAGATTAAATTCTATAATTGAAGAAGGAGAAGGATATGACTTATTAGTAATGGGGAGATCAGAAGGGGAAGGATGTTACTGTTTTGTAAATGGGATACTTAGAGAACAAGTAAACAAAATATCTGGTCACTACAAATACTTAGTCATGGACAACGAAGCTGGTATGGAACATCTAAGCAGAAAAGTTACTAGACATGTTGATACACTTTTATTGGTTAGTGATTGCTCAAGACGTAGCATACAAGCTGTTGCTAGAATAAGAGATTTAGCTGAGGAACTAAAATTAAATGTTGGAAGAATACTTCTAATTGTAAATAAGGTTCCAAATGGGGTTATGAATGATGGTGTTAAAGAGGAAATAGAAAAACATAACCTAGAGCTAATTGGTGTTGTACCTATGGATGAATTGATATATGAATATGATTCTACAGGTATTCCTTTAGTTAATTTACCTGAAGATTCAAAATCTAAAGTGGCTATGAAAGAGATTTTTGCTAAATTAGAATTAAAATAGGCTTAAGGGGGAAAAAAATATGGCATTTAAAATGTCTACTCAAAAATATTCTGGAAAAATATCAGAAGTTGAAGTAGGAATAGGGGAAAAAGCAATTAAATTAGGTGGGGAAAATGTATTACCTTTTTATAGTTTTGATGGAGAAGTAGGGAATACTCCAAAAATAGGTATAGAAATATCAGACGTTTATCCTGAAAGCTGGACTGATTCATATAAAGAGTTATACAAAGATGTAGCTAATTGTCCAGTAGAATGGGCTAAATATGTTGAAGCTAATACACAAGCAGATTTTATTTGTTTAAAATTTGATGGTTCTGACCCAAATGGATTAGATAAATCAGTTGATGACTGTGCTGAAGTTGCTAAAGCAGTAGTTGAAGCAATAACATTGCCTTTAGTAGTAGCTGGTTCAGGAAATCATGAAAAAGATGGTAAACTGTTTGAAAAATTAGCTCAAGCGTTGGATGGGCATAACTGTCTATTTATGTCAGCAGTAGAAGATAACTACAAAGGAGTAGGAGCATCAGCTGGAATGGCTTATTCACACAAAGTTGGAGCAGAATCTTCTGTTGATATAAACCTAGCAAAACAATTAAACGTACTGTTAACTCAATTAGGCGTTAAAGGTGAAAATATAGTTATGAATGTTGGATGTTCAGCAGTTGGTTATGGATATGAATATGTTGCATCTACTATGGATAGAATTAGACTTGCAGCATTTGGTCAAAATGATAAGACATTACAAATGCCTATCATAACACCAGTAGCTTTCGAAGTAGGTCATGTTAAAGAAGCTATAGCTCCAGTAGAAGATGAGCCAGATTGGGGTTGTCCAGAAGAAAGAACTATAGCAATGGAAGTTTCAACTGCAGCAAGTGTTTTAGTAGGTGGTTCAAACGCAGTTATACTTCGTCATCCAAAATCAATAGAAACTATAAAAGAATTGGTTAACGCATTAGCTTAATTAAATTGTTAAGGTTAGGGGGAGAAAATAATGGCATTAAAAGCTTTAGATATATTTAAATTAACACCAAAGAAAAACTGTAAGGATTGTGGATTCCCAACTTGTATGGCTTTCTCTATGAAGGTTGCTTCAGGAGCTGTAGAAGTAGGCAAATGCCCACATATGTCTGATGACGCTATAGCAAAACTATCAGAAGCTACAGCACCTTTAATGAAAGCATTAAAAGTTGGTACTGGAGCATCTGAATATGAACTAGGCGGGGAAACAGTATTATTTAGACATGAAAAAACATTAGTAAGTAGAAATAGATATGCAGTTTCATTCTGTACTTGTATGAGTGATGAAGCAGTAGACGCTAAAATAGCTAACATGAAAAAAGTTGACTATATAAGAATTGGTGAACAAATGAAAGTTGAAATGGTTGTTTTAGAATACTGTGGAGACAAAGATGCATATTTAAAACTAATAGACAAAATAAAAGGTAGTGGATTAGAAGTAGCTTATATTTTAGCTTGTGATGATGCACAAGCAGTTAAAGAAGCTGTTGAAGTATTAAAAGATGCTAGACCAATGGTATATGGAGCAACTAAAGATAACTACAAAGATATGATAGAAGTAGTTAAAGGAGCAAACCTACCATTAGGAGTAAAAGCAGCTAGCTTAGAAGAATTATATGAAACAGTTGAATTAGTTCAATCTGCTGGATATAAAGAATTAGTATTAGATGTAACTGGAGAAAATATAAAAGATACTTACACTAATGCTGTGCAAGTTAGAAGAATAGCTTTAAAAGAACAAGATAGAACATTTGGATATCCTTCAATAGTATTTGCAAATAGATTATCTAACTCAAATCCTATGATGGAAATTGCTTTATCATCAATATTTACTATAAAATATGGTTCTATAATAGTAATAGATGATATTAGTTATGCTAAAGCATTACCATTATTTGCATTAAGACAAAATATATACACTGACCCACAAAGACCAATGAGAGTTGAACCAAAGATTTACCCAATTAATAACCCAGATGAAAATTCTCCAGTATTAGTTACTGTTGACTTTGCATTAACTTATTTCATAGTTGCTGGAGATATAGAAAGATCAAAAGTTCCAGTATGGTTAGTAATACCAGATGCAGGTGGATATTCAGTTCTTACATCTTGGGCTGCTGGTAAATTTGGTGGAAATTCAATCTCTGCTTTCATCAAAGAAAGTAAAGTAGAAGAAGTAACTAATTGTAAAGACATTATCATTCCAGGAAAAGTTGCAGTACTTAAAGGTGATATAGAAGATAACTTACCAGGATGGAATGTAGTTATAGGACCAGAAGAATCTATGGAATTACCTAAGTTCTTAAAAGGATACCAAGAAAAAGCATGCCAAACAAACTAATAAAATATTAACTAACTATTAATATTAAATTTAAAGGGGGACATTATAAATGGAAAAATTTATGATTATAGGTGAAAGAATACACTGTATCTCACCTTCAATAAGAAAGGCATTAGCAGAAAGAGATCCAGCTCCAATATTAAAAAGAGCAAAAGAACAATTAGAAGCAGGAGCACACTATATAGATTTCAATATAGGGCCTGCTGAAAGAGATGGCGAAGAGATAATGACATGGGGAGTTAAGCTACTTCAATCTGAATTTAACAATGTTCCTATAGCATTAGATACAGCTAATAAAAAAGCTATCGAAGCTGGACTTAAGGTTTATGATAGAACTAATGCAAAACCAATAATAAACTCTGCTGATGCTGGTTCAAGATTTGATTTAATAGATATAGCAGCTGAATATGAATCAATGGTTATAGGTTTATGTGCAAAAGAAGGTATCCCAAGAGATAATGATGAACGTATGGCTTACTGCCAAGAGATACTAGAAAAAGGCTTAATGCTAGGAATGGAGCCAACTGATATATTATTTGACCCATTATGCTTAGTTATAAAAGGTATGCAAGAAAAACAAGTAGAAGTTTTAGAAGCTATAAAAATGATGACTGAAATGGGACTTTTAACTACAGGAGGATTATCTAATGTATCTAATGGATGTCCTAAACATGTTAGACCTGTTTTAGATAGTGCATTCTTAGCAATGGCAATGGCTAATGGATTTAGTTCAGCTATAATGAATCCATGTGACCCAGAATTAATGAAAACTGTAAAATCTTGTGACATAATCAACGGGGCATCTTTATATGCAGACTCTTTCTTAGAGTTAAATGAAGGTGGATTTGCTTTCTAGGGTTTTTAGGGTATAGTTAATAAAAAATAGGTGTAAATATTAAAGGGGGAAATAGAATGAATCTATATAATATAATCTTTACAGGGTCAGAACAAGCTTTGGGTGCAGCTCAAGCTATGTTAAATGAAGCTATAGAAAAAAACGGAAAAGAACATAAAGTAGCTTTCCCTGATACAGCATATTCATTACCTTGTATATATGCTGCAACAGGACAAAAAATGAACACTTTAGGGGACTTAGAAGGTGCTTTAGAAGTAGTAAAATCTTTAATCAATAGAACTCATTTATTAGAACATGCTTTTAATGCTGGTTTAGCTACTGCTTTAGCTGCAGAAGTAATTGAAGCATTAAAATACTCAACTATGGATGCTCCATATAGTGAGCCATGTGCAGGTCATATAACTGACCCTATAATCAGATCACTTGGTGTACCACTAGTTACAGGAGATATACCTGGTGTTGCAGTTGTTCTTGGAGAATGTCCTGATGCTGAATCAGCAGCAAAAGTTATAAAAGACTACCAATCTAAAGGTTTATTAACTTTCTTAGTTGGTAAGGTTATAGACCAAGCTATAGAAGCTGGAGTAAAAATGGGTCTTGAACTAAGAGTTATACCTCTAGGATATGATGTAACTTCTGTTATCCACGTTGTATCTGTTGCAGTAAGAGCAGCATTAATATTCGGTGGATTAACTCCTGGTGATTTAAACGGATTATTAGAATACACAGCTAATAGAGTTCCTGCATTTGTTAATGCTTTTGGACCATTAAGTGAATTAGTTGTATCTGCAGGTGCTGGAGCAATAGCTTTAGGATTCCCAGTTGTAACTGACCAAACTGTTCTTGAAGTTCCAATGAATTTATTAACTCAAAAAGATTATGATAAGATAGTAGCTACTTCATTAGAAGCTAGAGGAATAAAAATAAAAGTTACTGAAATACCTATACCAGTTTCATTTGCAGCAGCATTTGAAGGTGAAAGAATTAGAAAGAGCGACATGTTTGCTGAATTTGGTGGAAATAAAACTGAAGCTTGGGAGCTTGTTGTTAAGAAAGAAGCTGCTGAAGTTGAAGACCATAAGATAGAAATAATAGGACCAAACATAGATGAAGTTGAAGCAGATGGTGTATTAAGATTACCACTTGCTGTAATAGTTAAAATAGCTGGTAAAAACATGCAAGAAGATTTCGAACCAGTTCTTGAAAGACGTTTCCACTACTTCTTAAACTATATAGAAGGTGTAATGCACGTTGGACAAAGAGATATGGCCTGGGTAAGAATCTCTAAAGATGCATTTGATAAAGGATTTAGACTTGAGCATATAGGAGAAGTTTTATATGCTAAGATGTTAGATGAATTTGAATCAGTTGTTGATAAGTGTGAAATAACTATAATTACAGATGCAGAAAAAGTTTCTGAATTAAAAGGTGAAGCAATAGCTAAATACAATGCTAGAGATGAGAGATTAGCTTCATTGGTTGATGAAAGTGTAGAGACTTTCTATTCTTGTAACTTATGTCAATCATTTGCACCAGCTCACGTTTGTGTTGTTACTCCTGAAAGACTTGGTCTTTGTGGAGCAGTTAGCTGGTTAGATGCTAAAGCTACTAAAGAATTAGACCCTACAGGTCCTTGTCAACCAATAGAAAAAGGTGAATGTTTAGACGATAGAACAGGTGTATGGAACTCTGTAAATGAAACTGTAAACCAAATATCTCAAGGTGCAGTTGAAGCTGTTACATTATACTCTATATTAGAAGACCCTATGACTTCTTGTGGATGCTTCGAGTGTATCTGTGGTATAATGCCAGAAGCAAATGGATTTGTTGTAGTTAACAGAGAATTCCCAAGCGTTACTCCAGTTGGTATGACTTTCGGAGAACTTGCTTCTATGACAGGTGGAGGAGTTCAAACTCCAGGATTCATGGGACACGGAAGACATTTCATATCTTCTAAAAAATTCGCTTATGCAGAAGGTGGACCAGAAAGAATAGTTTGGATGCCAAAAGAATTAAAAGATTATGTAGCTGATAAATTAAATGCTACAGTTAAAGAAATGACTGGAATAGAGAACTTCTGTGATATGATTTGTGATGAAACTATAGCTGACGATTCTGAAGGAGTATTAGCTTTCTTAGAAGAAAAAGGTCATCCAGCATTAGCTATGGAAAGTGTAATGTAATTGATGGAAAATTTAAAATAATGTGATATAATATTAATATGATTTAAATAAATTAATCAATAATATAATATTGGGGGTCTATCGAAATGAAATTATTACCAGAATTAAAATACTCTAAAGATCATGAATGGGTAAAAGTAATTGATGGAGATGTTGTATATATAGGTATAACAGATTATGCTCAAGATCAATTAGGAGAAATATTATTTGTTGAAACACCAGAAGTAGAAGATACTGTAACTAAGGGAGTAGATTTTGGAGTAGTTGAATCTTCTAAAGTAGCTTCTGATTTAATATCTCCTGTTAATGGTGAAGTATTAGAAGTTAATGAAAAATTAGAAGATGAACCAGAATGTATAAATGAAGACCCATACGAAAACTGGATATTAAAAGTAAAACTAGCTGATGTTGCTGAGCTTGATACATTATTAAGTGATAAAGAATACGAGGCTGGATTAGAATAATTAAAGACTAGGGATGTTATTATAATTGGGGAAAGTATAGTAAAATTTGAGTGCACGCAAATTTAGCTATACTTTCCTTTTATAATATATAGAACAAATTGGGAGGGATATCATGATAAAGGTAAATTTTATGCCAAACAATAAAGAAGTTTATTGTAATGAGGGGGATATATTGCTAGAAGTTGCAAGAAATGCTGATATATTTATAGATGCTCCTTGTAATGGAAATATGTCTTGTGGTAAATGTAAGGTAAAGTTGTTAAAAGGTAAGGTTGATACAGAAAAAACGAGACATATAACAGATGACGAATGGGAGCAAGGTTATATATTAGCTTGTTGTACAAAAGTAATCTCAGATATAGAAATTGAAGTTCCTTCTAAAGTATCATCTTCTATGCATGGTATGAAGATTGAAGGTAGCAATAAACAAAAAGATAGAGAAATTTTTGAGAGAGCTAAAAAAATAATAGAAAAGCATAACTTACAATTTAAGACAAATATAAAAAAGAAATACATAGAAATGGAAGAGCCAAACTTAGATGACAATATAAGTGATGTAGATAGATTAGAAAGACATGTTAGAAATCATCTGGGATACAATGAAATAGATTTTAGATTAGATATACTTAGAAAGATGCCAACGATATTTAGAAAGAGCGATTTCAAAGTTACAATAACATATGTTCAAAAACAAAAGAAACTTACAATCATAAATATAGAAGAAGGAAATAAGGAAAATTCTCTTTATGGAGTTGCAATAGATATTGGTACAACTTCGGTAGTTGTATGTTTAGTAGACTTATATTCAAAAGAAGTAGTAGATAAAGCATCATCTGGAAATGCTCAGATAAAATATGGAGCAGATGTTATAAATAGGATTATATATTCGACTAAGAAAAACGGATTAGAAACTTTACACAAAGCTATAGTTGATGAAACTATAAATCCTCTATTAAAAACATTATATGAAAGAAATGGCATAAATAAGGAGGATGTAGTCACTTTAGTAGCTGCTGGAAATACAACTATGACAAGTTTATTCTTAGGGGTGTATACAGACTTTTTAAGACAAGAACCTTATATACCACCATTTTTAAAATCTCCAAAACTTATGGGTGAAAATGTAGGTCTTTTTGTAAATGATAGTGCATATGTGTACTTAGCTCCATCTGTAGCAAGTTATGTAGGAGGAGATATAACAGCAGGGGTATTATCAGCTGGTATATGGTCAAGTGAAGAAAATGTTTTATTTATAGACTTAGGTACCAATGGAGAGATAGTATTTGGAAATCAAGACTATATGATGAGCTGTGCATGTTCAGCAGGTCCTGCATTTGAAGGTGGAGGCATAAGCTGTGGAATGAGAGCATCAGCAGGAGCAATAGAGAAGGTGGCTATTGATAAAGGAACTTTAGAGCCTACATTAAAAATAATAGATGAATGTGCACCAGTTGGTATATGTGGTTCTGGTATAATTGATTTAATTTGCCAAATGATTACTAAGGGTGTAATAGATAGAAGAGGTAAGATATATAGAGATTTAAATAATAAGAGAGTCAGATTTAATGAACATGAAATAGGAGAGTATGTATTAGCATTTAAAGAAGAATTTGATTTGGAAAATGATATAGTAGTAAATGAAGTGGACATAGATAATTTTATTAGAGCTAAAGGAGCTATATATTCAGGCGCATATACTCTTGTAGATAGCTTGGGTATGGATTTTAGTATATTAGATAGAGTTTATATAGCAGGTGGTATAGGAAATAACCTAGATATAGAAAATTCAATAATTATAGGATTACTTCCTGATATCGATAGAGAGAAATTTACTTATATAGGAAATAGTTCACTTGTAGGTTCTTACTTGGCTCTTATAAGTAAAGATGCCAAAAATAAACTTGAAGAAATAGGTAAACAAATAACTTATGTTGAACTTAGTGTTTATCCAAGTTACATGGACGAATTTATTTCTGCATGCTTCTTACCACATACAAATATAGAGCAGTTCCCAACTGCAAAGCAACTACTAGAAGAGTAAAATATCAAAATATAGATGCATAGGTAGAGCATTAAAACATAAATGTAGAGGATTAAATTATGTATAAGGATTTGTCTGAGAAAATGAGAACTGCGTTTGACATTAAATTAAGAAATTTCGGAAATGAGATAGAGTTTGCTTATCCGAATCAGACTCTAGCTCTTAGTACTACAAGTAATAAGTGTAGTCTTAAATGTGCTCATTGTAATGGTCATTATTTAGAAAATATGATACCAATTGAGGACTATAAAGAAAAAGTTAAATCAAGAAATATAACTAGTTTTTTATTAAGTGGTGGTTGTAGTTATGAAGGTGATGTCCCAATAAATACCCATATACAGACCATTAAAAAGTTAAAGGAACAAGGATACAGATTAAATGCTCATTTAGGGCTTATGGATAAAGAGAGTATTATAGAATTATGTAAGTATTTAGATATAGTTTCTTTCGACTTGGTATTCGATAAAGAAACTATAAAAGAAGTTTATAAAATGGATAAAAGCAAAGAAGATTATATTAAAGCTTACAATACAATAAGAGAAAATACAGAAGTAGCACCACATATATGTATTGGTTTAAAAGGAGGAAAAGTAAAAGGTGAGTATGAGATTATAGAATACTTACAAAAAAATCCTCCTAATAAACTGACATTTATAGTTCTTATTCCTACAAAAGGTACTGAATATGAAGATGTAGAATCTCCTAATTTGAAAGAAGTAACAGATGTTTTATGTGAAGCTAGAATTAGTTTACCAAATACCGAGATTAACCTAGGTTGTATGAGACCTAGAGGTGTGTATAGAAAAGAACTAGACCAATTAGCTATAATGTGTGGAGTTAATAGAATAGTTCTTCCATCAAAATCTGCTAAGAATAAGGCTATAGATATGAATATGACAATAACTGAATGTAAGGAGTGTTGCGTTTTATGATTAGATTATCATCAGGGACAGCAATAGAACTTGGAATATTAAATAAAAAAAGCGATATACCTCCTACTACAGCATATATAATGATTGGGGAAAAATGCATAAACAAATGTAGTTTTTGTTCTCAATCAATAGAAAGCAGTACTAGAAAAGATAAATTATCAAGAGTAGTTTGGCCAGAGTATTCTAAAGAGGAAATATTGAATGCTTTGAGAGCATATAACGGGAAAAATATAAAGAGAATATGTATACAATCAATGGCAAGTGAAGAGGCACATAAATCTGTTTTAGATTTTATAAATTACATAAATGGTAAAATAGATATGCCTATTTCATTGTCTGCAAAATTAGAAAGTGATGAAGAAATAAACAAGTTTTTTTCTGCTGGAGTAGATAAAATAGGAATAGCGATAGATGCAGCAAGTAAAGACTTATATGAAAAAATAAAAGGATATAATTATGATGAAAAATTGAATTTTATAACAAAAATGTCAAAGTTATATCCTAATAAAATCAGCACACATATAATTGTTGGTATGGGAGAAAGTCATGAAGACATATACAACCTATATACTTATTTAAAGAAGAACAATATAACTATTAGTTTATTTGCGTTTACTCCAGTTAGAGGAACTAAAATGGAAAAAATAAGTCAACCAAATATAGAAAGTTACAGAAGAGTACAGCTAATGTCCTATATGATAAATAAAGGTTATTCACAAGAATACTTTGAATTCAAAAATGGATACTTGGAAAATATAAAACTAGATGATGAGACTGTATCAGATATAAACAGGGGTTACCCTTTTGAGATAAGAGGCTGTAAGGATTGTAATAGACCATATTATAATGAAAGACCAGGAAGTACTATATATAATTATTCAAGACCTTTAAATCAAGATGAGATAGATTTGGCTATAAGAGAACTAAATCTGTAAATGATTTCTTGAATATATTTATACTAAAGATTGGGGCGTAATAATCATGAATCAGTGGAGAGTTATACATAATAAATCATATGATGGTGCAATGAATATGGCAATTGATGAAGCTATATTTACTGCATATAAAAAAGGATGTGTGAAGCCAACACTTAGATTTTACACTTGGAAGCCAGCTTGCTTGAGTGTAGGATATTTTCAAAAACTTGAAGATGAGGTAGATTTAGATAAGTGTAAGTGCATGAATATAGACTATGTCAGAAGAATCACAGGAGGAAGAGCTGTATTACATGATAATGAGCTAACTTATAGTATAATTATAGGAGAAGATAACCCTTTAATTGATAAAAGTATAAATCTATCTTATAGATATATAAGTGAAGGTTTAGTTAGAGGATTGAATTTAAGTGGTATAGAAACAGATAACTTAAATAGTGGAGAGAGAATAGGTAGAGAAAATTTATCAGCTGCATGCTTTAATGCACATGCATCATATGAAGTTACTATTAATAATAAAAAGGTAATTGGAAGTGCTCAAAGTAGAAAAGACGGTGTTTTGTTACAGCATGGTTCAATAATAATGGATTTTGATGTAGAAAAATTGTTTAAATTAATAAAGGCTAAAACACCAGAACTAAAAGAAAGAGCAATGAAATTCACAGCTAAAAAGGCCAGTGGAATAGAGAATGAAATTGGTAAAAAAATAGACATAGATATTCTACAAGCTAATCTAATAAAAGGACTGGCTAGTCAATTTAATGTTGAGTTTGTAGAAGAAGACTTGACTGATTATGAAAAGCAATTAGCTGAAGAATTATATAAAAAATACAAGGATGAAGAGTATAATAAAAAGCGTTAACTTTAATTGACTTTAAGTAAATTAAAGTGATATACTTAAGGTATAATAATATACGAAAATTGAAATCATGAAGGTTTCTTTGGTGTATTGAAATACCTGAGGAAGTCTTTTTTTGATTTTTAATAAAAATCATATTAGGAGGAGATTTATATGTGTGAATCATCAGCTTTCATTTGTAAGAATAACAATGAATTAGAAAAGGTTATGGAGAATGTGGTTAATATAGACCCTTGTGATGGAAAGATTTATTTAACTGATTTATTAGGAGAACAAAAAATAATAGATGGAATAATTAAAGAAATAAGATTGATGGACCATAAGATAATAATACAAGAAAATTAATTAATAGGGGAATTTCATATGATAATAGCAGTGATAGATGGAATGGGTGGAGGTATAGGAGCCCAGATAGTTTCTTCTCTGAGAGAAGAATTACCTACATATGTAGAAATTTATGCACTAGGAACTAATTCTATAGCAACTAGTTCTATGATGAAGGCTCATGCTAATAAAGGAGCTACAGGGGAAAATGCTATAGTAGTATCAGCTAGAAAAGCCAATATAATAGTTGCACCTATTTCTGTAATAATACCTAATTCTATGATGGGGGAAGTCACTTGTAATATAAGTGAAGCTATTGCAGATAGTGAGGCACTTAAGATACTTTTACCTATTATGCCAGAAAATATAGAGTTAGTTGGATTAGAAGGTAAACCATTAGCACTACTTGTAAAAGATTCTGTTAATGTTATAAAAAAAGAATTTAATATAAAATAACAGGGGGAATAACTAATGATGTTTGATAGAGAGATTATAAGATACCACCATGGGCACCATGACCATGACGACCATTGCCATGAACATACTCATGGAGATATGTGCCATGAACATCCACACGACCATGACCATGACCACGAACATAATCATGAAGAATCATCAGAGTCTAAAGATGAGAAAACTTTAAAAATACTTTTAGTACATTGGATAAATCATAATGAGACTCATGAAGAAGGATTTAGAGAATGGGTAGAAAAGGCTAGAGCTATTGGAAAAGAAGAAACTGCAAAGAGTATTGAAAAAGCTATAGAATGTATGGAAGAAGCAAATAAAATGTTATTAGAGGCTAAAAAACATATGTAAATATGATTGTTAAAATCGCTTATATATTTTGATATAGGCGATTTTTTATGCCTTATTTATATTTAATTATTGAAATTTCTAATGAGTATGTACTATACTTTAATGAGGAAATTTATTATAAAACTGAGTTATTTAATATATCTTCGGCTTCAAATATTACTGGAGATAGTTAAGGAGGAGTAGTTCAATTTAATAAAAGGAGAGAATTAGTTATGAAAGATGGTCATATACATTCACCTTATTGTCCTCATGGAAGTAAGGATGATTTTGAAAAATATATACAAAGGGCAATTGATGTTGGTCTAACAGAAATGACATTTACAGAGCATTTTCCATATCCAAATGGATTTCAAGACCCTGCACCTGAAAATGATAGTTGCATGAATCCTGAAAATTTATCAAATTACCTTAATGATGTTAAAAATTTCAAGCATAAATATGAGAGCGAAATTAAGATAAATGTAGGAGCGGAAGTAGATTTTCTTGAAGGTTATGAAGAAGGCATAAAAAACAATTTAGATAAATATGGTGATGAATTAGAGGATTCTCTATTATCAGTACATATAATTAAAATTGATGGTGCCTATTGTTGTGTGGACTATAGTGTAGAAGAGTTTCAAAATCTGATTGATAAGCTTGGAAGCATTGAAGCTGTTTATAATAAGTATTATGAAACATTAATAAAAGCTGTAAATGCTGATTTAGGTACATATAAACCAAAGAGAATAGGTCATTTAAATTTAGTTAGAAAGTTTAATCAAGTATTTCCATATAATTATGAAAGAAATAAAGTTCTTGAAGAATTAATAAAGTTAGTTAAAGAAAAAGGATATGAACTTGATTACAATGTTTCTGGAAACAGAAAAGAATATTGTAAAGAGCCTTATGTAGATGGATACTTATTAGAATTAGCAAAAAAATATGATATTCCATTAGTTCTTGGCTCAGATTCTCACTGTGCAGAGGAAATAAATAATTATGATATAGGATAAAGATGTATATATTATAATCCTAAAGTTATGATAATTTATATTTTTAAAGTATTTATTTAAAAGATTGTAAGTAGATTTATGTAAAATAAATCTACTTACAGTCTTTTTGTTAAATTAGAAAAATATTTATAGATTTGTTCAGTATGAAAGTTTTATAATTAATATTTTTTCATGGATATAGCCTATTTTTACTTATCTTAACAATCATAAAGTGCTTTTAGTATTTAGAGATATTACTGCATAAGTTTATCATTTTCCATTATTATTGGGTCTAGTAATTCTACATTTCCTTCTGACATCTTTAATCTATTGAACATATAATTTTTCACATCTTTTTTACTTTTGAACTTAGTAACTTGGTAAGGTGATGTAGAACCATATTTTTCTATAAATAAGATATCTTTATCAGTTTTGATACATATACCTGTATGACCTATAAATACATTTTTAGTTTCTGGATAACGAAGAAAGCCACTTATAATAGACATATTTTTATTATCTTTAAAAGATATTTTTCTTTTTTTCCACTCTTTTTTTATTTGTTCTGCATTTTTATTTATATCATCTGTGTCTTGAGTTGGTATTGCAGAGAAAAAGTTAATAAATTTTTCTACATCCTTTGAGTTAAATTTTGCATCTCTATTATTCATTATAGTATCTAAATCAATACTTAAATCGATAGAATCTCCAGTAAACTTCTCTTTTGAGTTGATGAAATCTTTAAAAAGTCTAAATGCTGTTATTCTACAATTTACATCCATATAGTTAGGAAACTTTTCCATCCAGTTACTTTGTAATTTATCTAAATTGTATGGAACCTGTTTTGTGTTAATTGAACTATATCCAGACTTAGATATATTTACATTGTTTTGAAGTATTTTAATTTGAAGTTTGTTGTAGCTCCTAACTGATTTAATAAAAATATCAATATCTTTCTTATTTATTTTATTTTTTTCTAATACATTTTTCACTTGATTTTCTATCTTTCTATCTATTATGTTAGAGTATACTAATCTGCTATTATCTTTAATAGTTGAATATGCAAAGATTGTAAGTATGCTTGATAACACTAAAATAGCAGACAATATTGCTATTAGTAAATTTTTTCTCACCTGTTTTTCTCCTTTATAAATTTATTTTGTCGACATATTTATAGTATATAGTACATTTAATTTTAGCTTCAATATGTTTTTAATTACAAAACTGTTGCAAAAAATATAACTTTATTTAAAACTTTTTTTTAATATATAAAAATATATACTAAATAGGGGTATATATTCTTTGAATTTTTAACTAATTTATTTGGAGATTGATTATAGGATTTTATAAGTAAAAAATGAGTAAGCTATCAATGAAATATATAGTGAGACTAGTTTTTTGGATGTAGTATTTTGGTAAATAAGTAGGTTTGAGATATATGATAAATTTTACTTTATTAAAAATAAAATTTATTAAGTTCAATAAATATACTATTAGACTCATTAAAAGTTTAAAAATTTTATTTTTTTAATTCAACTATTCCCCAAAAAATTAGGTTTTAAGGAATAGTTGAATTAAAAAGTTTGGTTACATAATAGTAATTTTAGTTACAAGAATGAAACTGTAAAAATTAGATTTTTATTTATATAATTTCACTAAGAACATTTAATTTAGGAGGTAAAATATGAAGTTAAAAAAATTAAAAACTGGTATGGTCATGGCATTAACAATAATAACTATTGGGACGTCACTGATAAATGTATCAGCTATGGAATTAAACAGGAGTGAAGAATTTGAGACTAAGTACAGTGAAATGAAAAAAGAATTTCAAGAAGAGTATGGAAAGGAAGATAAATTCAAAGTCGTGCTAGATGATGAATTTACAAAAGAAGAAGTAAATGGAGCTAAAGGGATTATAAAGACAACTAATAAAATAAATAATGAGGTTGTAGTTTTAAATTATTTTGATGAAATGAAATCAGGAATTGAATTTGAATTAAAACCAAAAGCTGAAAAAAATGTAATTTTAAGAGCTGAGTTTCAGCAAGGATATGGAAATGAAGATAAATTTAAAGTTGTACTAGACGATGAATTCACAAAAGAAGAGGTAAATGGAGCTAAAGGGATTATAAAGACAACAGATAAAGAAACAGGTGAAGTTATTGTATATAATTACTTTGATGAGCTTGAAAAGTAATATTTAAAGCCTTTAATTAAAAAAAGAATCAGATTTAAAAGTATATAGTATCATGTATAGATTTTAAATTTATAACAATCTATACAGTTAAATAGCCGAATTGTATCAAAAATATAAAAGAATTAAATATAAAAAGAATTGTATAAAAATAAATTTTTCATATAGGGGTGAACTTTACATATTAGAGTTCACCCTTATAAAAAAATATAAAACAACATCTGGCTATATTTAATGTTCAAGTATATTTTTGAATATGTTCATATAGAGTGATTATTTATAGATAGCTGTTATTTACAGACCATAATCTAGTTTAACTTGAGATATTTATATAGTTTTTTTATTTATGGTCTTGAGATATTTATATGGCTTTTTTAACTTCTAGCTTTGATTTTAAAATATCAAGGAATTTATAACAATCGTCTGGATAAATTTCTCCCATATTTGCAACTTGGAACATATTATCATCTAGAAATTTGCCTTTTCCTGGATATACCACATAACCATTTTCTTCTTCTAGTTCTAATATAAATCTATTTATATCAATTTCTTTAGGAAGAAATACAGACGTAACAGTATTAGACATATATTTATCTGGAAGTAAAAATGTTAGACCTAGTTCCTCCATACCATTTCTTAAAATAGCAGAACATTCTTTATATCTTTCTATCTTACTGTCATCTTCTAAAAATTCAGTTAAAGCTTCATTAAGAGCAAATATTAAAGTGACATTAGGTGTATTTGGTGTTTGAGAAGATGATTTTGCAAGCTTATAATGTTTGTAAAGGCTAAGATACACATTTTTACATTGATCTTCTTTAATATTTTGTAAAACGCTTTCTTTAGCACAAAGATATGCAGAGCCTGGAAATGCCCCAAGGGCTTTGCCACCAACACCTGTTATTATATCTATATTAAACTCATCAACATCAATGTATTCACCAGCAGATGCACTTATTGCATCAACAAAAAATATTTTGTTATATTTTTTTGCAAGTTTTCCTAATTCAGGTACAGGATTTATCATTCCTGAACTAGTCTCATGAAATACCATAGCAATTACTTTTATGTCAGGATTTTCAAGTAAGTATTTTTCTAAAATATCTAAGTCTGGATATTCAGCCCATTTAAAGTCTGGTTTGTAGGTCTTAACACTATAAGCAGATAATATTTCTTCTAGCCTTTCTCCAAATACACCATTACTAACTAATAAAGCAGCATCTTCTTTATCAAATATAGAAGATAATACACATTCATTTACAGATGTTCCAGAACCAGATACAACTAGAGAATAATAATCAGAAGTTGCATTATATAATTTACCGATTTTTTGTTGTGTATCTTTAAATAAATTCATGAATTCATTTCCTCTATGACATATATCATAGTGAAGAAGTGAATTTCTAACCCTATCTGTAACCATTACTGGTCCAGGACTAAATAGATATGTTTTTTTCATTGCAAATCCTCCTTAAAGTTTAATTTAAATTTTATGATGACTGTTTATGTGTATATATTAAAAGTTTATGTGTTAATTTAACTAGATTATAGAATAAAACTAATAATATTGCAATAATATTTTAATTAAAATACTTTAACAATCAAAAAAAGTAAAAATATACAAAAAATATTGTAATAAATATTGTATAAATCCCCAAGATGATATAGAATATAAATAAGTTGAATAGATTTTATATTCAAAAAATAATAAAAAATCTATTAATTCTGAAAATAAAGGGGGACGCTTAAAGTGAAATATGTATTAGCAATTGATCAAGGAACAACAGGAACAAGAGCAGTATTAATAAATGAAAAATCAGAGTTTGTTTTTAGTGATTATATGGAGCATACTCAAATCTATCCACAATCTGGATACGTCGAACATGACCCTATAGAAATTTGGAATAACACAAAAACTGTAAGTAATAATGTACTACAACAAGCTTTTAAAAGTGGAATAGATGAAAGTGATATAAAGGGAATAGGTATAGATAATCAAGGTGAAACAGTAATGCTATGGGATAAAAATACAGGTATGCCATTATACAATGCAATTGTATGGCAGTGCAGAAGAACTTATGATTATGTTGAAAATTTAAAGAATATACCAGGATTAGAAAATAAGATAGTAGATAAAACAGGACTAATCATAGATCCTTATTTTTCAGGGACAAAAATTAAATGGATAATAGATAATGTAAAAGGTGTAAAAGAAAAAATCAAAAATGGAGAAGTACTTGCTGGAACATTAGATAGCTGGTTAATTTGGAAAATGACAGGAGGAAAGTCTTTTTTAACTGATGTTTCTACAGCAGCAAGAACCATGCTTTTTAATATAAGAGATATGAATTGGGATAGAGAATTACTTGATATTATAGGAGTTCCTAGAAGTATTTTAGCGGATATAATGCCTACAAGTGGTGATTTTGGGACTACAGACAAAGGGGCATTTTGTGGTGTATCAATAAAAATTACTGCTTCGATGGTTGACCAGCCAGCAGCTCTATTTGGAAATGGATGCTTTGAGCCAGGTATGGTTAAAAATACTTATGGAACAGGATGTTTCTTATATATGAATATAGGTGAAGAGTTGAAAATAGCGGGTAATGGTATATTAACAACTGTTGCTTGGAAAATAGGAGACAAAATTACATATGCTTATGATGGCGGAGTATATATAGCAGGTGCTGCAATACAGTGGCTTAGAGATGGAATTGGAGTTATAAAAAATTACTCAGAAACTGATGATATGGCTAACTCAATACCAAGTACTGGTGGTGTATATTTTGTTCCAGCGTTTGCAGGGATTGCAGCACCTTATTGGGACCAATATGCAAGAGGTACAATGGTTGGTATAACAGGCAGTACTAAGAAAGAGCATATAGTAAGAGCTACTCTTGAATCTGTTGCACTTCAGGTCAAAGATGTTGTTGACTCTATGAATTTAGCTTCAGGAAAGGATATAAAAATGCTAAGAGTGGATGGTGGAATTACAAAAAATAATTTTACAATGCAGTTTCAATCCGATATATTAGATATACCAATTGAAATTGCAGAAAATCCTGAGACAACAGTGCTTGGAGTAGGATATATGGCAGGTCTTTCCTGTGGTGTTTGGAATAGTATTGATGAAATTAGAAATGAGTTTACAATAAGTAAAGAATACACTCCAAATATGACAAAACAAAAAAGAGAAGAAATTTTGCTTGGATGGAATCAAGCAGTAAAAAGAGCTATGAACTGGGAAAACGATACCAAAAAGATGTGTGCTAATTAAAGTACAACATAGTATTTACATGTATAGGAGGAATTAAATATGCCCTTTGATAAAGTTATATTATATATAATGGCTGTAGGGGTGCTTTTAGGAGCATTAGATAGGATAATTGGAAATAAATTTGGTCTTGGTGAACAATTCGAAGAAGGTTTTAATTCAATGGGTCCACTAGCTTTAGGGATGGTTGGTATAGTTTGTTTAGCTCCAGTTATCTCAAATGTATTAGGACCAGTAATAATACCAATATTCAATTTATGTGGAGCAGACCCATCTATGTTTGCAACCATATTAGCAAATGATATGGGAGGATATCCATTAGCGATGGAACTTGCACACAATAAAGAAGCAGGGATGCTTGCAGGATTAGTTGTATCATCAATGCTTGGGTGTACACTTGTATTTTCAATCCCAGTAGGATTAGGCCTTATAGAGTATGAAGACAGACCATTTTTTGCAAAAGGGTTATTAATAGGATTAATAACAATACCTTTTGGGGGGATTGTAGGAGGAATGATAGCAGGATTTAATTTATCAATGGTGATTATAAATATGGTGCCAGTAATAATATTAGCAGTAATATTAGCAATAGGTCTGAAAGTAAATTCAACACTTATGATAAATGGGTCTTTAGTTTTTGGAAAAATTATATCTATATTGATAACAATAGGATTAGGTGCAGCAGCATTTCAAGAAATAACAGGGGTAGTACTTATAAAAGGAATGACACCTATAAGAGAGGGTATTCAAGTAATTGGAAGTATTGCAATAGTATTATTGGGTACTTTTCCTATACTACATTTATTAGTTAAAGTTTTAAATAAACCACTTACAGCAATAGGTGGAAAATTAGGTATGGATGCAACAAGTGCAGCTGGATTAGTTTTCACTTTAGCTAATAGTATTCCAGTGTATAAAATGATGAAAGACATGAGCCCAAAGGGAAAAGTAGTAAATACAGCATGGTTAGTTTGTGCAACAGCAGCACTAGGTGATCACCTAGGATTTACAGCAGGAGTAGTGCCAGAGATGATTACACCTGTTGTAATTGGAAAGTTAGTTGGTGGAGTATTGGCGATTGCACTTGCTATGGTAATGACAAAAGATTTAACAGCAGAAGAAGAGCAAAGTAGTAAAATGAAAAAAGAGGTTGTATAAAAGAATTAATGTTAAAGTAAGCGTTAAGCTAAATTAAAAAATAGAGTTAAGTTAAAAAAATAAGGTAAATAAAAAAAGACATAGTGACATAGTAAAAACACTGTATAGTTTAGGTATAAATGGAGCTAAATAAATAATTATTTGGCTCCTTAACTTTAATCAATGATATTTTATAAGGAACTAAAAAGCAATCATATAAGCTAATTATCAGCTATGACTAAAGGTATTCCTTTTTGAGAAAATTCTATAATTATGTCGTGGTCTATACTAGCAGATGTAATAATAGTATCTATATGCTCTATAGGAGCAACAGAAGCAAATGAATTTATTCCAAACTTAGGTGGCTCAACAACTACTATTGACTTTCTAGACCTTTCAATCATTTTTTTTCGAACAAGTGATTCTTCTAAGTGATAGTCAGAAATACCATTTTCAAGTGTAATACCTCCAGCACCTAAAATTGCCTTATCAACATTAAATTGTTCAATGGCTGCTAATGTAAGTGGTCCAGAAAAAGAACCTTCAGTTTCTCTAAGATATCCACCAAGTACATATACTTTTATATTAGTATTCATAAGTTCATTTGCAACCAAAATTGAGTTAGTTATTACAGTTAAGTTTTTTTTGTCTTTTAAACTTTTTGCAACTTCAAGAACAGTAGTTCCAGTATCCATAAAAATAGTGTCATTTGTATTTATAAATTCACTACATTTAAGAGCAATTTGTTTTTTATCATTTGAATTTATTTTTTTTCTTTTAATATAGTTAAGTTCTACGCTACTTGCTATAACTGGTATAGCACCACCATAAACTCTTTTTAAAAGTCCAATACTTTCCATATGTGCTAAGTCTCTTCGTGCTGTTTCTATTGATATATCAAACATTTGGACTATGTCATTTATTTTAATTATATTATCTGATTCGAGAATACTTAAAATCTTCTCATATCTTTCCTGTGGTAACATGGAAAATCCTCCTTGGATTAATATTATTTTAGTTTTAAGCATAACTTATGATGAATTAAGGATTTATGTCTATATGTTAATGTGTGTATATTTAGTAAATAATATTATAAGCGTTATGCAAGATAATTTTACCATATTTCAAACTTACATTTAAGTAAAAAAGTGAAAATAGATATTTAATGACTTAAAATACCTTAAATTTCATAAATTAATTGACTAAAATATAATTTTATTATATAATTTAATTGCATAGAAATAAGGAGAAGTACTCAAGTGGCTCAAGAGGATCCCCTGCTAAGGGATTAGGCTGGGTAACCGGTGCGAGGGTTCGAATCCCTCCTTCTCCGCCAATTATCAAAGGCTATCCTTGTTGAAGGTAGTCTTTTTTGTAATGTCTATTAATAAAAACAACCTAGCAGACATAATTAAAGAAAGGAGGTAATATATGACAACTTTAATTTTCTTTATAGTGGGAATAGCATCTTTAGTGGTTGCTTTCGTTATTGATGGGGGACACATTGGAGCCTTATTTGTATTTTCATCAGCACTTGTTGTTTTTGGTGGAACTATAGGGGCTGTTGGTGCTTCAACACCATTTCCTGTATTCAAAAAGTCCATAAAGATAATGTTGTTAGCTTTTAAAAATAAAAAGCCTAACAATATAGAAAACATAGTTTATTTCAAAGAAATTGCAATCAAGGCCAGAAAAGAAGGTCTTCTTAGTATTGATAAAGAAATAAGCGAAAATGATGAATTGGACCCATTTATTAGAAAAGGTCTTGAACTTATGGTAGACGGCGTTGATGCAGCTACAATAAGAAATATATTAGAATCTCAAATACAAATAACATCAAAAAGACATAAAGAAGGAATAGCAATATTCGATTCAGCAGGAGGGTATGCACCTACACTGGGAATCATAGGTACAGTTATGGGATTAGTACATATTTTAGGAAATCTTTCGAGTAATCCAGATGCACTTGGACCTCAGATATCTGTAGCGTTTTTGGCTACTTTATACGGTGTTGGTTCCGCCAATTTAATTTGGTTACCAATAGCATCAAAGCTTAAAGCTATAAATCAGCAAGAAACTAATGAAAGACTTTTAGTGATAGAAGCGATACTATCTATACTTGAGGGAGATAATTCTAATTTAATGACAGAAAAATTAAAGATATTTTTGAATTCAAAAGAATTAATTGAACTTGGAGAAGCTGATGGTAGAATTGAATAATATAAAAGGATGGAATATTTATGTTACATGATGAAGACGAAAAAGAAGAAAATAATGAGCGATGGCTTTTAACTTATTCAGACCTCATAACATTACTTATGATTTTCTTTGTCATAATGTATTCTATGAGTAATGTTGATGCAGAGAAATATAAACAATTATCTCAATCCCTAAGTTCTGCATTTGGTGGTTCATCTGGAGTTATTGAAGGTGGACAAAATAAAATAGAACCAGTAGTTGACCAAAACAATAATAATCTAGATAGTTTACAAAATCCTGAGTTTAAAGAAGTTGGTGAAAATATTCAAAAGTATTTAAATGAAAGTGGATTGGCAAATTCGGTATCATTAAAAGCTCAAGATAGAGGACTAGTAATAAGCCTTAAAGATACTATATTATTTGATACTGGAAAAGCTGTTATAATAAATGATTCTAGAGATAAGATTATTCAAATAGGTAAGATGTTAAATGAAATGAATAGTTATATAAGAGTAGAAGGTCATACAGATAACCTATCTATAAAAAATTCTGAATTTAAATCTAATTGGGATTTATCAGTTATGAGAGCAACCAATGTTGTCCAACTTCTTATTGATAGTGCAGGTATTGCACCAAATAAGTTGTCTGCTGTAGGATATGGTGAATTTAGACCAATAGCTGACAATTCATCTCCAGATGGCAAATCAAAAAACAGAAGAGTTGATATAGTCTTGGTTGATAGTAAGTTCGATGATGTAGAAAATGTTGGAGAAAATAAATAGTTAAATAAGCTATCTCAATACAGAGTTATTTCTAATAAGGGATAGCTTTTTTATGCGAAAATTAAAAATAGATGATTAGTAAGTTACCTTTTTGTGATAATATATGGTATCTTAAATATATAATATTTAAATTATGAAAGGACTCAATTTTAAAATTGATATCAAAGGTGAGTAAATAAATGGGTAATAAGAATAAAAACACAAAATATAAAGATAAAACAAGGGCAAGGTATAATAAAAAGGTTGAAACTTTAAATAAAGAGAAGTTAAAAGAATCTAATAAACAACATAAAAAAGAAGATAAGATTACTACTATTATTAATAAATCTAGTATTGTATTATGTGTTCTTTTAGTAATATTTTCTTTACTTTATCTGTTTAAGTTAGTTCAGCTTAATATAATAATGACACTTTTAGTAATTACAGTGGCTATTCAACAAGGTTTGGTATCATTTGGTGCATTTAGAGAGAAGAATTATGCTAAAGGTATATTTTCAATATTTGTAATCATTTGTTTTCTAGTTGCTTTTAAATATACTGTTAGTCCTATTTAAATATATCAGTAAATATTTTATAATTAATATAAGTAATTAAGTTACGGTTTTAATGCTATAATAAATTTTATACATTTGAAGGAGTCGATTTTATGAATAGGAGTGGATTTGTAAAATTAATTATCACATCAATGATTATTTTATTACTTACAGGGTGTGATTTGAAAAAGGAAGAGAGTTATAAACTAGATCCAGAAAATCCGACATCAATAGAAATTTGGCATTATTATAATGGACAGCAAAAAATGGCGTTTGATAAGCTAGTTAAGGAATTTAATGACACTGTAGGTGCTGAAAAAGGAATTATTGTTGAAGCGTTTAGTCAGGGAAATGTAGTTGATTTATCTGAAAAGGTGCTGGATTCTGCTAATAAAAAGGTTGGTTCTGAAGATGTTCCAAATATTTTTGCAGCGTACTCAGATACTGCATATGAAATGGATAAATTAGAACTACTAGTAGATATTGATAAGTACATAAGTAAGGATGAATTAAATGAGTATATAGAAGAATATGTAGATGAAGGTAGACTAAATTCTGATAACGAACTTAAGCTTTTTCCGATTGCAAAGTCTACTGAGATTTTGATGTTAAATAAGACAGATTGGGATAAGTTTGCCAAAGCAACAAATTCAAATATAAATGATATACAAACAATTGAAGGATTAGTAGAGACATCAAAGAAATACTATGAATGGACAGATAGTTTAACAAAAGAGCCTAATGATGGTAAAGCATTTTTTGGAAGAGATGCTCTAGCAAATTATATTATTATAGGAAGTAAGCAGTTAGGAGTAGAAATTTTTTCAGTTAAAGATGGAAAAGTTACACTGAATCTTGATGAAAAGGTTATGAAAAAATTATGGGATAATTTTTATGTCCCATATATAAATGGATATTTTGCATCTTATGGTAAATTCCGTTCTGATGATGCAAAAACAGGAGATATACTAGCTCTTGTTGGCTCTAGTTCAGGAGCATCATATTTTCCAGATGAAGTAATGTTAAATGATAATGAGAGTTATAAAATTGAGACATCTGTCTTTCAAGCTCCACGTTTTAAAGATAAAGAAAAATATGCTGTACAACAAGGGGCAGGAATGGCTGTAACAAAATCTACTAAAGAAGAAGAGTATGCATCAGTAGAATTTTTAAAATGGTTTACAGATAAAGAGTCTAATGTAAAATTCTCTATTGCTTCTGGATACCTACCAGTAAAGAAAAAAACAAATAATTTGGATGTTATAAAGGATGTTATGAATAAAGACGATTTAAAGGTATCAAATAAAGTGGAAAGTTCAATTGTTTCATCTATTGAACAGATTAATAGTTGTAAGTTGTACACTAATAAAGCATTTGATGGTGGGACAAAAGCCAGACAAATCCTTGAGTATTCAATGATTGATAAAGCTAAAGAAGATTTAAATAAAATAAATGAATTAATAAAAAATGGAACCTCTAAAGAGAATGCAGTAGCACAATCTAATAATAATGAAAATTTTTCAGCATGGTTTTTAAATTTTAAGACTGAGCTTGAAAATGCTGTAAAAGAGTAGGTGAATTGGCAACGTGTACCAAAATGCACAAAGGTATGGGTGGAATAAATATGGAAAATAATCTAAAAAAGAATAACTCAATAATGAAAAAGATGATATTTCCTCTAATTATTGTTATGCTAATTCAAACAAGTTTATTTTGTGCCACAATTTTATGGGGAGGAACTATTAAAAGACTAAATGATAATTCATTTGATATTTTAAATGAAAGAGTAATTAATCGTAAAAATTATATACAAAATGAGATGTTACAAAGATGGTCAAAGACAAGCGAGACAGAACTAGCTATTAACTCATCTGTAAAAAAGGTTTTAGATGAAAATAATGTCTCAATTAAAGATGTGGGTATAAACGAAGAAATTAATAAAGAAATTATAAAAAATATATCAAAAGATTTAATATATCTTTTGAGAAAAAATTCTGTTACAGGTTCTTTCATAATTTTAAATAACAAAGATATTGAAGGTGATTCAATAAATAGTAAAGATGAAATAAGTAGGACAGGATTGTATATAAGAGACCTAGACCCTAAATTTAACCCAAATGATAATTCTGATTTGCTAATTGAAAGAGGCTCCTCAGAGATAGCAAGAAGTTTTGGAATATCTATGGATAGTTATTGGGCTCCAAAGTTTTCCTTTAAAAGTGAAAATGAGGAAAAAGGAGATAATTTCTTTTATAAACCATTTAGAGCTGCAATTGATAATCCAAATACATCAAGTTCTAATTTAGGATACTGGGGGAAGTCAGTTCTTATTAACAAATGAAGGCGATAGAGTTATAACATATTCAGTTCCTCTTATTTATGAAGATGGAACTGTATATGGAGTACTTGGAATAGATTTAGGTATAAATTATTTAAGAGAGTTGCTTCCATATGGGGAGATAAATGAGAATAAAAAAGGTAATTATATTTTAGGCGTAGATAGAAATGATGATTTGGCATTTGAAAATGTTGTTTCGAATGGTTATACATTTAAAGACAAATTTTGGGATGGTTTACATTCGAACCTTGAGCAAAAAGAATCTTATAAAAATGTATATAAAGTTAAAAATGAAGATGATGGTAAAATTAAAGAAAGTACTTATGCTAGTGTACAATATTTAGATTTATACAATTCCAATACTCCATTTGAAAATGAGCGTTGGGCTCTTTTGGGAATTATTGAAGAAAAAAGTTTATTGTGTTTTTCAAAAAGAGTGGAAACCTTGGTAATAGTGTCTGTTGCAGTTTCCTTAGTGATAGGGCTTATAGGTATTTATATTGCTTCGAGATTGTTTACAAAACCAATTGTTCTTTTGGTTAATAAAGTTAGAAATAGTAATCCATCAAAACCAGTAAATCTTGATAAAATAAACATATCTGAAATAGATGAATTATCTTCAGCCATAGAGCTACTTAGTGCAAATGTTGCAGATTCCTCATCAAAATTATCACAAATTATTGAAATTGCAGATATGCCAATTGGAGCTTTTGAATTATATAAAAATGGAGATAATGTTTTTTGTACAAAAGGATTTTTTAGTATATTTACTACGGATGATGAATTTCAAGAATATGGATATATATCAAAAAGTAAATTTATAAAAAAAATGAATGAAATGGATACATATTTACAGAAAAATTATAAGACAGAAAATATATACATATATAAATTTGAATCTAAAGATAAAACTTCTAAGTGGATAAGATTAAATATTGTTGAAGATGACTTAAAGATATTAGGTGTTGTTGTTGATGTTACAAAAGAGTTTATTGAGAAAATGAAAATTGAGTATGAAAGAGATTTCGATATTTTAACAAATCTTCTAAATAGGAGAGCTTTTTATTCACAAGTACGAGAAAAATTTGAAAATAAAGAAGAGATTAAAATAGCTGCATTTATAATGTGGGATTTAGATAATTTAAAATATATTAATGATACCTATGGTCATGATGCTGGTGATGAATATATTAGATGTGCAGCAGATATACTTAAAAAGTTTATATCATGGAATGGTATAGTTTCTAGACTTTCAGGGGATGAGTTTTATGTATTCATATATGGGTATGAAAGTAAAGATAGCATAAGAACTATTATTAACTCTGTTAAGACACAGATGAATAATACTTTATTAAAGCTTCATGATGGGACAGAATTTAAAATAAGAGCATCAGCAGGAATTTCTTGGTATCCTAGCGATTCAACTAACTATGATGAACTAATGAAATATGCAGATTTTGCTATGTATCAAATTAAAAATACAATTAAAGGTGAAGTAAGTGAATTTGATGTCAATATATATAATAAAGATTCATTCTTGTTGCATAATAGAGAAGAGTTAAATAAATTAATTGATGGTCAATTGGTTGAATATGCATTTCAGCCTATTGTGGATTGTAAAGGTGAAGTATTTGCATATGAAGCACTTATGAGACCCAAAATGGAAACTTTTAGTTCTCCAATGGATGTTATTAGATTGGCTCGTTCACAGTCTAAGTTATATCAAATCGAACGTATCACATGGTTCAAAGCACTTAAATCTTTTAAGAGATATAGGGAACAGTTTGGAGTGTGTAAATTGTTCTTAAACTCTATACCAAATAATAATTTATCAAAAGTTGATTTTGAAGAAATAGAAGATTTATATGGTAATTATCTAAATAGGGTAGTGCTAGAAATAACAGAGAATGATAAGATTAGTGAAGATTTTATTGACAAAAAGAAAGTGTATATAAATCAGTGGAATATAGAAATTGCTTTAGATGATTTTGGAACAGGTTACAATGGCGATGCTGTACTACTGTACATAATGCCAAATTATGTGAAGATTGATATGTCTATTGTAAGAGGTATTGACAAAGATGAAGATAGAAGAAAAATACTAAAAAACCTTATTTCATATTCTAAGGAAAGAAATATTAAAGTTATAGCAGAAGGTGTAGAAACCAAAAGTGAAATGGAAGCATTAGTAGCTATTGGAATAGATTATATTCAAGGATATTACATTGGTAAACCAGAATTTGTTCCTCAAGATATAAGTGATAAAATTAAACAGGAACTCAAGATATGTTATGAAAATAGAGATGATATAGTTTAATAGAAGAAAAATTAAATGTATTTTTAGGATACTTTTAGTTTATAATTAAAAAAGAAAATAGGATGATTATAAATTAAGGTGGTGGATGTAATAATCACAACAAATATAGATATAAGACAGTTAAATGAAAATCAACTAGAAGCAGTTGAACATATAGATGGGCCTTGCATGATACTTGCAGGGCCTGGTTCAGGTAAGACTAGGGTAATTACATATAGAATAGCTAATATGGTAGTAAACAAAAATATAGCACCAGCAAGAATATTGGCGATAAGTTTTACCAAAGCATCCTCAGTAGAAATGAAAAATAGAGCATTGAGTTTAAGTGATGATATAAGACTCAATAAGGTAACATATGGCACTTTTCATTCTGTGTTTTTTAAGATTTTGAGGTATTTTGAAAGGTACAATTTAGATAGCATATTTGATGAAAAGTCAAAGAGGATAACAATAAAGGCAATATTAAAAAGTCTAAATGTAGAAAATGCAGATGATGATGAAAATATAGGTCAAGTTATAAATGAAATATCTTATGTAAAAAATGAACTTATGGATAAGAATGAATTTAGCTCAGAAGTGTTGACAAAAGATGAGTTTTTAAAAGTATATAATTTATATGAAGAGCAAAAATCAAAAGTTAATAAGATTGATTTTGATGATATGCTTATAAAGACTTATTATTTGCTTTTGAATAATAAATCAGCCTTAGAAATGGTTAGGAATGTATATAAATATATATTGATAGATGAATTCCAAGATATAAATAAAGTGCAATTTGAGGTTTTAAAGTTAATTTGTAATCCACTAAACAACATATTTGCGGTTGGAGACGAAGACCAAAGTATATATGGTTTTAGAGGAGCTAGACCAGATTTTTTGCTTGAATTTGAAAAATATTTTAATAATACTAAAAAAATAGTGCTGGATGTAAATTATAGGTCTAAAAGTGAAATAGTAAATACTGCAAACAGGCTTATAGAAAAAAATAGAAATAGATATGAAAAAGTTATTAAATGTAGTCAAGGTAAGGGAGGCATTGTGAGTTATATTTCTCCATATGATTCAGAGGAAGAAGCTTTACATATTGCCAAGGAAATAATTGACGAAATAAAAAAGGATTATGTAGAGTATTCAGATTTTGCAGTAATTTATAGAACTAATATACAGTCAAGAGCCTTAGTAGATGTATTTATGGATATGAGAATTCCATTTGTAGTAAAAGATTCAGTAATTACAATATATGACCATTGGGCAAGTCAGGATATACTAGCATATTTAAGAATAGGTATTAATCCAAAATCAAATAAAGATTGGTTAAGAATTATAAATAAGCCATTTAGATATATATCTAAAGATAATGTAAATATGGTTAAAGATGAAAAAGATTTTGTAACAGCACTAATAAACAAATGTAACCTTCATCCCAAACAAGTCAAAACAATAACAGATTTGGAGATAGACTTGAGCTATTTGAATACTTTAAATCCTAAAAATGCAATATCTTATATTAGAACTAGTCTTGATTATGATAGATATGTCTTGGATTACTGTAGCAATAGAAAGATAAAGACTAATGGGCTTGTAGAGATATTAAACGAACTTGAGAGCTCTGCTACAAATTTCAATACAGTGACAGAGTTTTTAGACCATATTGAGAGAGTAAAGATTGAGTTAATGGAAAATAACAAGAATAAACAGACTGATGGTGTTATATTTACAACTATGCATAGTGCAAAAGGATTAGAATTTAGGAATGTCTATATTATAGGTGCAAATGAAGGAACAATACCTCATGAAAAATCATATGATATTTGTAAGGAAGAAAAAAAAGAGGAACAATTAGAAGAAGAAAGAAGACTTATGTATGTAGCTATTACAAGAGCTGAAGAAAAACTATGTATAAGTTCTACTTTAAATAAATATGGTAAAAAAGTTGATAAATCATTGTTTATCAATGATATAAAATCTCCAACTAAAAAAGAAATTGATAGTATTGGTGTTGGTGATAAGGTATACCATAAAAAATTTCACGAAGGCGAAATAATCAAAAAAGATGGAAACATGTTTACGATAAAGTTTAAAGATAGAGAGCGAACTTTAGATTTGAAAACTTGTTTATTGAAGAATATAATCCATATTATTTAACTTAGTATATAAAATTTAATAAATATAAGATATATTATTTATAAGTATTTAAGCAATGAAAATGAAAGAGAAAAATATTATTTATAAGCATTTAAGAAATAGAAACAAATAAGAAGTATATTATTTGTAATTACCTAAAGAACAGAAATAAATAAGAAATACATTATTTATAAATATATGGATAATATTAACAAGCATGTAATACAATATCTAAATTTTAGAAAATAAAATTATTAAAAAAATAAAAAACTTATTGACAAAAATATTAGAAGGAAGTACAATTGTATTAACAATTTAAGGAAACAAATCCAGTGATAGAGAAAGTAGCATATATGGATTTACAGCGAGTTAGGGGTTGGTGTAAGCCTAGCAATGAAGTCTATGTGAAGAGAGCTCTGGAGGAAATTATCAGAAGTTTTAGTTAGTATGATAATTGGTTTGCCCGCCTTAAGGGATTGAGAGGATAAGTACTTACTTATCAAAAAGAGTGGTAACGCGGATATAATTCGTCTCTTAGCTGTAAAGCTAAGGGACTTTTTTGATTTTAAAATTAAAATATCCCTGTAGCTATAAAGGCTAAAATTCACAAATTTTGAAGGTTGTATAAGTATTTATCAATAAGAGTGGTAACGCGGTAAAGTCGTCTCTTAGTCATTAAAGACTGAGGGACTTTTTTTGTAACTCGAAACATTAAAGTATTAAAAATTTGAGGGAAAATTATAATTAAAAGAGAGGGGTAGTTAAAATGAAAGTATTTAAAAAATTATTAAGTTTAGGATTAGTATTAGGATTAACATTATCGCTAGTAGGATGTAGTGGTGGAGAAGAAAAAACAAAATTAGAGCAAATAAAAGAAAGTGGAAAATTAGTTGTCGGTACTAGTGCAGAATTCCCACCATTTGAATTTCATAAAGTAGTAGATGGTAAAGATTCAATAAAAGGATTCGATGTAATGTTGGCTGAAGAATTTGCAAAGGAACTTGGTGTAAAGGTTGAAATTAAAGATATGTCATTTGATGGATTAATAGGTGCTTTAAATGCAGACCAAGTTGATATGGTTCTTGCAGGGATGTCTCCAACACCAGAAAGAGAAAAGAGTGTTGATTTCTCAGAATTATATTATTTAAGTAGAAATGCAGTTATAGTTAAAGATGTAGATATAGACAAAGTAAAAACTGAAGACGATTTGAAAAAACTTAGAGTAGGGGTACAGGCAGGAAGCATTCAAGAAGAATATGTAGTTAACACTCTAAAAATGACAACTACAAAATCTTTAAAAGCAATACCTGATTTAATTACAGAATTAAAAAATGGAAACATAGATGCAGTTGTTACTAATGAGGCAGTTTCTTTAATAAATGTTAAAAAATATGATGGAATAAAAATGGCAAATACTGAAGTTGGTAAAGATGTAACAGAAGGTATGGCAGCAGCAATCAAAAAAGCTGATAACAACAAAGACTTTATAGAATTATTAAATAAAAAAATAAAAGAATTACAAGATGGTAAAAAAATAGAAGAATTTTTAAATGAAGCATCTACTGAAGCTGCTTCAAATTAGTAAGAAAGTTATGTGGGAGATGAAATTATGAGTTTAGATTTTAGTTTTTTAAGTAGATTTGGGACTTCTTTTTTGGAAGGAACAGGTGTGACAGTAGGAATTTCTCTTGTGGCATTATGCTTTGGATTTGTAATAGGTATAATTATCTGTATGGCAAAAATATCAAAGAGTAAAGTATTAAGAGTAATATCATCAATCTATATTGAGATTTTAAGAGGAACACCATTATTAGTACAGATATATATAGTATGGTTTGGATTACCTCAATTAGGAATAAGATTCCCTATGTTATTTGGTATACCAAGTGAATTTATAGCTAGTGCATTTGCATTGTCAGTAAACTCTGGTGCATATGTGGCAGAGATACTTAGATCAGGTATACAATCAGTTGATAATGGACAAATGGAAGCAAGTAGATCATTAGGATTAAATTACTGGTCAACTATGAGATATATAATAATACCTCAAGCTATAAAAAATATACTACCTTCATTAGCAAATGAGTTTATTACACTTGTAAAAGAATCTTCAATAATATCTGTAATAGGTGTTGTTGAGATAATGCGTACTGCTGATATAGTAAAAAATGCAGCATTCAGAGCATTAGAGCCATTAATAGTAGCAGCAGCAATTTATTTTGTTATAACATTTACTCTATCAAGATTAGTTGGATTATTAGAAAAGAAACTATCTGTGTCTAACTAGATGAGAGCATGTTTAGCATTTAGGGAAAACATAGAATAGTAAAAAGGAAAGTGATAATATGATTACAATAAAAAATTTAAGTAAATCTTTTGGAGATTTAAATGTATTAAAAAATATAGACTTAGAAATCGCTAAAGGCGAAATAATGGTTATAGTAGGTCCAAGTGGCTCTGGTAAAAGTACACTTCTTAGATGTATGAATTTATTAGAAATACCTACAGGTGGAGAGATAATATTTGAAGGAAAAAATTTAGTTGATAAAAAAACTAATATTGATGAAGTTAGACAAAATATAGGTATGGTGTTTCAGAACTTTAATTTATTCCCACATAAGACTATTTTAGATAATATAACATTGGCACCAATTAAATTAAAAAAAATGACTAAGGAAGAAGCAGAAAAAAAAGCAGAAGTTTTATTAAGTAGAGTTGGTCTTTTAGATAAAAAAGATTCATATCCATCACAATTATCTGGAGGGCAAAAGCAAAGAATAGCAATAGCGCGAGCTCTTGCTATGGAACCAGATATGATGTTATTTGATGAGCCAACATCTGCTCTTGACCCAGAAATGGTAAATGAAGTTTTGGATGTTATAAAAGAACTTGCTAAAGAAGGAATGACAATGGCAATTGTAACTCATGAAATGGGATTTGCTAAAGAAGTTGCAGATAGAGTTATCTTTATAGATGGAGGAAGTATTCTTGAGGAGGATTCTCCAGAAGAAGTCTTTGGAAATCCAAAACACGATAGAACAAAATCATTCTTAGCAAAAGTGTTATAATATATAAAAAAAGGATGTATTGATATTAGAAATTCAATACATCCTTTTTTAGTGATAATTAATATAATTTTTAAAACTAAAATTATACTGACATTAACTTTATCTTAGCTTAATATTATATTTTTGCAGAAAAAAAAAGAGCTCGGGGTAAGCTCTTTTTTTCCATCGAATTAGTTTCCGATATTAATTCGATTTTTAATAAATATAAAATATATCCTTATGAAAGGGTATTGGGAATAGATATATTAACTAACTAGGGTTACCAGGGGGATAACCTTAATTTATTATAACAAAATGCGACACAAAAATCAATATTTTTTTTGATATAAATTATAAAAGTTATTTTTATAACAAGTAAGCTTATAAAAATAGACTTTATAGCAAAAATAAGTATATGTATAATATAATATATTTATTTTATATAATATATTATTTTATCATATATTGTATGTTATCACGTATTTTTGTAGGGTATAGTATAAATATATTATATTTTAGCATAAAATTTTGTAGTTAAGTGAAAAAACTAGATTTTTATGAAAGAAGATTCTATAAACTTAAGATTATCTTTTTAATAAAGATTAACAAAAAAAATACTGTAATTAATGGTATAATAATTAGAGTTGAAGATTTTAAATAAAGGCAGGTGTAATTAAGTTGGAAATATACTTAGATAATAGTGCAACTACAAAACCTTATCCAGAAGTTATAGATAAAATGGTATATGCACTTAGTACGGATTATGGAAATCCTTCTTCTGTTCATAGAAAAGGTGTGGAAGTTGAAAAAGGTATAAAAGAAGTAAGACAGATTATAGCTAAATCTCTAGGCGCGAAAGATAAAGAGATTTATTTTACATCAGGTGGAACAGAATGTAATAATACTATAATAAGAGGTATTGCCAATCTAAATAAGAAGAGAAGAAATCATATAATATCTACAAATATAGAACATCCTTCTGTTTTAAACACACTAAAAGATTTAGAAGAAGATGGATTTGAAGTAACTTACTTAGAGGTCGGAAAAGATGGAAAGATAAATATAGAAGATTTGAAAAATGCTATAAAATCAGCTACATGTTTAGTAAGTATGATGCATGTTAACAATGAAATAGGAACTATACAGCCAATAGATGAAGTTGGAAAATATCTGAAGTCTTTAAAAGAGAAGATATATTTCCATGTAGACGCTATTCAATCATATGGAAATATAAACTTTAGACCATCTAAATACAATATAGATTTTATGAGTGTAAGCGCACATAAATTTCATGGTCCAAAGGGAATTGGATTTATGTATATTAAGGAAAATAATCGCTTAAAGCCTATGTTAACAGGAGGAGGACAAGAAATTGGAATTAGGTCTGGAACAGAAAATGTACCTGGAATATATGGGCTTGGAGAAGCTGTAAATATATTAAGTAAAGATTTAGATGCTGTTATTTTGAAGATAAATAACTTAAAAAACATATTTAGAAATAAAATAGTTGAGAATATAGAAGATATAAAAATTAATTCTCCCGAAGATGGCGTATGTCATATATTAAATGTATCATTTATAGGTACAAAGGGAGAAGTTTTACTTCATTACCTAGAGCAAAAAGGAATTTATGTGTCAACTGGATCTGCATGTTCTTCTAAGAAAAAAGGAAGTCATGTTTTGAATGCCATAGGTCTTACAAATGAAGAAATCAATGGAACAATAAGGTTTAGCCTATCTGATATGAATACAGAAGATGAGATATCTGAAGCTGTGAAAGTATTAAAAGAATCAATTTGTGATTTAAGGTCAATAATGAGAAAGAAATAAAGAATACTGTATAAATAATAAGAAGAAAGTAGTTTAAGAGGTGAAATGGTGTATAATATATTAATAGTAAAGTATGGAGAAATTGGAGTAAAAGGAAAAAATAGATATATATTTGAGAATAGACTTATAAGAAATATAAGAAATATGTTAAAGCCAATTGGCAAATTTAATGTATATAAAGAGTATGGAAGAATATATGTCGATTTAGAAGATTATGATTATGAAGAAGTTATTGAAGAAGTTAGAAAAGTATTTGGTATAGTAGGTGTATGTCCTGGAGTAAGAGCTAAAAAAGATTATGATACATTAAAAGAAATAGCTTTAAAGATGCTAGAAGAAAAAATAGATGCTGGATATAAAACTTTTAAGGTAGAGTCAAGAAGAGGAGATAAATCTTTTAGATTAACTTCTCAAGAAATGAGTATGGATATAGGTGGGTACTTATTATCAAAGGTAGGAGATAGAATTGATGTTGATGTAAGAAATCCAGAAGTTAAAATAAAATGTGAATACAGAGAATTTCATACTATGGTTTATAGTGATACTATACCTGGATACGGTGGATTACCACTTGGAACTAATGGTAGAGCGATGTCTCTTTTGTCTGGTGGTATAGATAGTCCAGTAGCAACATGGATGGTCGCAAAAAGGGGTATGGAAGTAGAAGCAGTGCATTTTCACAGCTATCCATTCACAAGTGAAAGGTCACAAGAAAAAGTTAAAGATTTAGCTAAGATATTAGCTAAATATTGTGGTAGAGTAAGGCTTCATAAAGTAAATATACTAGAAATACAAAAAGCAATTGGCGAGAATTGTAATGAAGAAGAAGCGACTATTCTTTCAAGAAGATTTATGATGAGAATAGCACAAAAACTTTCTGAAAAAAGACATTGTGATGCTTTGATTACAGGTGAAAGTATTGGTCAAGTTGCATCTCAAACTATACAAGGGCTTACTTGCACTAATGCTGTTGTAAATTTACCAGTATTTAGACCACTTATAGCTATGGACAAATCAGACATAGTTGATATAGCTAAGAAAATAGGGACTTTTGAAACATCTATAATACCTGAAGAAGATTGCTGTAGCGTATTTTCTCCTAGAAAACCTGTTACTAAACCTAGACTAGCAAAAATAGAAAAATCTGAGTTGTCACTTGATATTGAAAAATTAGTACAGGATGCAATTGACGGAATAGAGGTTGAAGACATAGAATTTTAATATGGAAGTGATTTAGTTATTTGGGGTAGGTGTTATATGTGATTCAAGTATTATATGTTGGTATTGGTGGATTTTTAGGAGCTATATTAAGATATTTAATATCTCTAAAGTTTGTAGGAACTAAGTTTCCATTTGGGACTTTGGTGGTCAATATTCTGGGTGGAATTTTAATTGGCTTTGTAATGGAAATGAGTATAAGGACAGATTCTATTTCTAATAATTTAAAATTGTTTTTGACAACTGGTTTAATGGGAGGACTAACTACATTTTCTACTTTTAGCTTCGAAACTGTAAAGTTTTTTGATAGTGGGAATTATATATTATTTGGACTAAACATATTTTTTAATTTGGCATTAAGTATTTTGGGAGTTTTTGTTGGAAGGACTTTATGTAGACACTTTATTACTGTATAGCAGATTAAATTAAACACTATAATTTTATTTAATGGGAATGATTATTATGAATAAAAAGGGTTTTACACTAATTGAATTATTGGTAGTTATATCTATAATAGGAATTTTGGTTATAGTTGCGTTACCAGCACTTTTTAAAAATATAGAGAAAAGTAAAGCAGTAACATGTCTTTCCAATAGAGAAAATATAAAGACTCAAATTGTTATTGCTGTGGCTGAGGAACCTAGCAAAGATAAAAAAGAAGTTATAAAAGATGTGTTAAAAAATACTGATGGTAAGTATTTTGAAACAGAGCCAAAGTGTAAGTCAGGTGGAACATATTCAGCAGAGTTTGATGATGGTTATGATGGAATAACTGGAGAAGAAAGTATTGCAAGAGTTTATGTTACTTGTACAGAACATCCAGATGGTGTTGAGATGGCTAGAGATGTACACCAAAGTATGATGGACTTGATTGCATCATTTGCAGTAGACCCTTCTGTAATACCAGGGCCTTCAAAGGGGAATGATGCTTTTAGAAATTATTTACTAAATAATAAATATAAAAATGGTTGGCCTACAATTCCAGATGAATTTAAAAAGAAATATAATTTAAGTAAGGCAACATTATATATACAACCATATGCATATAACCCTACTGAATCTGATGCTACTGTAGTTGTATTTGCAAATGATAAGACTGGAGGTAATTGGTACACATCTTTAGTTTATGATTATGATGAAGGTAGATGGTATAAAGGTAACAATGGTATTTCTGTTGCAGGTAGGTCATGGAATGTTGATTCAGCTGATGGTAAGACTAAATCTGTAAAAACAGAGATTCATACAAAAGCTGGTTGGGGTCCTTTAAATTAATATAGTAAATTTTATCAACTTTACTGGTATTAATCGTTCTATAGAAAAATGATATTTTCTATAGTTGAGTGATACCAGTTTTGTATTTAAGTTTATTTGTGAGGTAGATATATTGATGTTTTGATATTATAAAAGCTTCACATATAAACTAAAAATAATTATAATAAGAATATAAAGAAGTTTAATTATAAAATTAATTTTCTAAAGATTTGGTATTTAAACTAACAAATACATAAAAAGGGGAATCGATGTAATGAATAATTTACAAGATAATCAAACAATAAACTTGATAAAAGAACGTAGAAGTATACGAAAATTTACAACAGAGCAAATTACAGATGAACAATTAGATACATTATTACATTGTGCATTTGCAGCACCTTCAGGGTGTAATAAACAGCCATGGCACATAACTGTTGTACAAGACCAGAAACTTTTAAAAGAGATTAGTGATGATACTCTTTCTAGAATTCATGAAGTTAGTAACGTTGAAATAAATAAAAATTTTAAATTATTTTATGGTGCACCAACTGTTTTATTTATTTCTTATGATGAAGAGAGTTCATGGGCTCCATATGATGTGGGAATACTTACAGGAAACATAACAACAGCTGCACAAGCTTTAGGGCTTGGGAGTTGCATAATAGGAATGGTTAGGGGGCTATTTACACCTGTTGAGCAAGGGGATATTGTAGGTCTTGTTAGTGTATTGGATGACAATGATGTAAAAGAATCAGATTCAATAAAGATGAAGTTTGATACAAATAAAAAATATAGAGAATTACTAGATATACCAGAAGGATATTCTGTACCATTTGGTATTGCTGTTGGTGTCCCAGAAGGGAATTTACCACAAGCTAGAAATGTAGTTTATAAAGTCTCTAGAGTTTAGAATATTTGAGTAGGAGTAGTTATAATGTCTATATCTGTTAATACAAGAAGTACACATGTAAATCAGAGTAATTATAGCAATAAAAGTAATGACAAGTTAGAAAAGTTTGATGAGCAAATACAGAAGCTAGAAAGTTTTATCACAGATTTGAAAACTGATAAAAATATGGATTCTAAGATAAAAAATATGAAAATTGAAGCATTACAACAACAAATTAATGATTTGAAAAATCAAAAACAGGAATATGCAAGTCAATTAATCAAAGAGGGTACACTTAAAAAAGAATCTAAACAATCTGATATTAATCAAGAAAATTCTCAAGATAAATATGATTATGTAAAAGGATTAACTTACTATACCACAAAGACTTTAGTGTCATCTGATTGTGATATAAAAAATATTTCTAAAACTAATAGTATGAGAATTAGTTTATCTGATGATATTCGTACTAAGAATATGGAAATGAGTAGTCAAACTCGTCATTCACCTACCAAATTCGATTTATTTGAGAGTGGTAAATTAAGTAGCGGATTAAGCAAGATTAATATGTCTTTTGGAGAACAACTATATGCTAGTACAGATAAAATTAAAGATAATAATAAAATGAGTTTAATTAATTTAAGTATTATGTATAAAGAATATAAAGTCGAAAAAGATAAAAAAATAATAATAATATTTTAGAAAAAAGTGGTATAAGATTGAAATAAATAAAAAATCATGATACAATAAATGTAAAATAAAGGAAAAAGTGACCCTTAGTTATAAAAAAGTCACTATTTATATGATTAATAGTTTTTTTTACATATATATACATTTTTTAAAAAAAATTATATATATATGCTATTAAAATTATAATTATTTCTTTAACTTGTAAACAGTCGTTCTGTACTTTTACTGATAATCAATTATTAGAAGTGGCAAAAAATTTTGAATGGCTTTGATATACATTTTTTATAATATTCTTATAGTTTTTTTTACATAAAAAAAAACCCTTTTATAACAAACGGAAACTATAATAACCATAATTAAAATAATTATTTTAATTGAAATAATTATTTTAATTAAAAAATTATTGATACTCTAAACACATATCATACTTATATCACAACTAATTTTTATGAAATTGAAAACAATTAAAGTTAATTACTTTAAGTAATATAAATATATAAAATATCTTACTTTATTGTTTTTTAGGTTGTTTAATTCTACAAAAATAAAATTAAAATATTTAGTCTATAGAGCATTAATATCTTTGTGTAAAAATTAAATATATTTTTTATTTAATAAAAAGGATTTCAAGTGAAAATTAAATAAACTATAAAAACTTCACTTTTAAGATAGACTTCATAATAGATTAATTAGACTTTAAATAAATAGTTTTGATAAAGACTATGCAAAATAAAGTATGAAAAATCTGTTTGAAATAAAAAATATTGGAGGGGGATTTTTAATGAAACACAGATTGAGTAAACTAACATCTGTTTTGGCAACCTTAGCTTTAGTTGTTGGTGTAGGAGTACCATCATATGGACAAACTTTACCAGATAAAGTTAATAATGAAGTACTACAAAATACAGAGCGAAGATATGATATTAATGGAAGATATCAAGTAGATTTTCGTGCAAATATGGGAAATGGATATGTAACATTTTTCTCATTATTTGTCCCATGTGGTGGTAACTCATTAAATGTAAAATATGTATGGGGGACTGACCCAAAAGGAGGTTCTCAAGAAGGGTGGGTATTACAAGTTAATGGGGAAAAAGTTTCAACTATTTATGGAACAAGCTATGGATTTCCTAATGGCATACCATCTGCAGGGATAACAGGAAGTCAAATGACAGGAATTTATTCTTTTGTTACAAATCGAGACATGTCTGGAGTAAATTGGAGCTATACATCACCTAATACAGGTAATGGAAACGCTACAAGAACATCATATGCATCTACTGAGATTTCAAATGCAAAACTTTCTATTAAAGTAAATTATAAAAATAAAGAAACAGGAGCTATAGTTGGGTCATATACAACTCAAGTTCCAGCTAAGTATGGAAATAGCACTGTTACACCTGATACTACACAAATTCCTGCTGGATATAAATTAGATCCGGCAAGTCAATCTAAAGTAGTAAATCTTGTTCAAAATGGAGTTAATCCAAATGTAGTTGATTTTACAGTTATTCCTGATAATGCAGGAGTTCCAGAAGAAGATCGTGTTCTTATAGTTGGATTTAAAGATAAAGATGGAAATAATGTTGGAAGTACTTATATAGAAGAAATTCCAGATATACTAGGCTCACATGATGTAACACCAAACACATCAAAAGTTCCTAATGGTTATAAGCTTGATCCTTCTAATCAAACTCAGACTGTTAATTTACAACCAACAGGTCTTGACAAGAGTATTGTTTATTTTACAGTAAGTCCTGATATTCCACTTGTAAATCGTATAGTTACAGTTAACTTTAAAGATAAAGATAGTGGAGCAATAATTGGAGACCCATATACAGTTACACTACCAGCTGAATATGGAAATCATAGAGTGGAATCTGATTCTACAAAGGTACCAAATGGATATGTACTTAATCCAGATAATCAATTTGAAATGGTAAATCTTAGTACCAGTGGTCTTGTACCAGATAGAGTTTACTTTACAGTAAGTAAGATGCCTTCAGAAGCAGAACGTACTTTAACAATTGGTTTTAAAGATAAATATGGTAATATAGTTGGAGATACATACACAGAGGTTGTTAATGCTGTACTTGGAAACCATACAATAACTCCAGATTCTACAAAGGTTCCTGCTGGATATAAATTAGACCCAGCAAGTCAGTCTCAGACAGTTACACTTAATTCTTCTGGAATTAATCCAAATACAATTTATTTTACTGTAGCCGAAAAAACTTATAGGGTAGCTTATGTATCAAACTTCCCTTCAGGAGTAGCTGTTTCTGGTTCAGTACCAAGTGATACAACAGAATATAAAAAAGGAGATACTGTGACTGTTTTAGGAAATACTAATGGGCTTGATGCCGATACTTATACATTTGTAGGTTGGAGTACAGTTAGAAATGACCCATCAACAATATTATCAGGAACAATCACTATGGGAGAAAGAAATATCATATTATATGCAGTGTGGCAAAAAAATTAATAATATAAGTTGTTTATTATTGTAATTTATAAGTTAGAATCTTCTTTAATATTTATATAAGAATAAGATTCTAATAGTTATAAGAAATTCTGATATAGATTTTATCAGTATTTCTTTATTTTACAAAATGAAAAAATAAAATTATTTTTTAAACAAATAAGGAGGGTTTTGATGAATCAAAAGTTAAAAAAATTAACTATATGTATACTTACATTTGCTATAATTCCTTTAAATTATTCAAATGTTTTTGCTGAGTATGATTTAAATAAGATATTTAATAAGCAGATTCAAGATAAAAACTTAAGGAGAGTTAATAATATTACAATAACTTATGATGGTAATGGGGCTACTGGAGGAACGATAAATGAAGCTATACTTAGTGGAGGAGCGTTTATTCCTGGACCAGTAATAACAGGTCCAAAAGTATATGACCTTGATGATTTTGATTCTTATTTAGCACTAAGTAGTAACCTTACAAGAGGAAACTATCATACTGATGCTTGGAGTGTCTCAAGGGACCATTTGGCAAGTGGTACTCAACCATATGCAGGTGGAGAAAATATAGTAGCAGTAGGTATAGACAGAGATATAACACTTTACGCCATTTGGATTCCAGACTTTTTACAAGTAAGATATAACGGAAATGGAAATACTTCAGGTAATGTTCCATCAGATTCAAATAAGTATCATCAGAATGATAATTTGCAAATTAAAGAAAATGAAGGTAACCTTAAAAAAACAAATTATAAACTTACAAAGTGGAATACAAAAGCTGATGGCACAGGAAAATCTTATAATTTAGGCTCAAGTTTTGAGGTATTATTAAAAAATTATGACAATTTTAACATAGACCTTTATGCACAATGGGAATATGATTTGCAACTGGATGGTAATGGAGGAACAGGTGCACTTCCAGATTTGCCAAAACCAGGAGAGGCTGACAAATTCCCAGGGTCAGGTGGACTTATCAATGGTGATGAAGAATTCATAGGGTGGAATACAGAAGAAGATGGAAGTGGTACATCTTTTAAAGAAGGAGACCCTATTCCGCCAGATATCTCAGGAGATACAATATATGCACAATGGGGATATAAATTAGATTATAACTTAAATGGAGGAGCAGGAAGTATATCAGAAGAAAAACATAAAAAAGGCGCTGAAGTAACTGTTACAAGCCAGATACCATCTAAAGTTGGATCAATATTTATGGGATGGAATACAAAAAATAATGGTGAAGGGACTTCATACAGAGATGGTGATAAATTTAACCTTACGAAAAATACAACTTTATTTGCACAATGGAAAGAGGAATGTAGAATAACATATGATAAAAATGGAAGTACAGGTACAGCTCCAATAGATAATAATGTATATGGAAAAGGAGATGAAGTTACTGTACTTGGTGATAATGGTTTAGTAGCACCCTCTGGTAGAGGAGGAAATTTTTATTGGAGTACAAAAGCAGATGATACAGGCAGTAGATATAAATCAGGAGAAAAGTTTAACATAAAGGATATAAATACAACCCTTTATGCATTTTGGACAGATAAATACAGAGTTAAATATGAAAATAATGGTGGACAAGGAGATGTACCTGAAGATGAACTGCATGATGGAAATGCAAATACAAGTGTAAAAGCGAATACAGGAAATCTTACAAAAGAAGGATACAAATTTATTGGATGGAATACAAAACCAGATGGTAGTGGAACTCCATATAAAGGTGATGGAAGTGAGATAATTAATGTTGATGATAATATAACACTTTATGCTCAATGGGAAAAGATATCTGATAATTCAGGTGGAGATGATAATTCAGGTGGAAATAGTGGAGGAAGTAGTGGTGGAAGTAGTGGAGGCTCATCTACTAATACAACTAGCCCATCAGAAGAAAATTTGACAGGTGATGATAGATATGAAACTGCTATAAAAATAAGTAAAAGAGGTTTTGAATCAGCTGAAAATGTGATACTAGTAAATAGTACATCAATACCAGATGCCCTATCAGCAACTCCATTTTCATCTACTAAAAATGCACCTATTTTATTAACTGAAAAAAATAAATTAAATACAAATACAGAAGCAGAGATAAAAAGATTAAAAGCAAAAAATATTTATATAATAGGTGGAGAAAATACATTAAGTTCCGATTTAGAAAAAGAATTAAAATTAAAAGGGTTTACTATTGTAAGAATAGGTGGAGTGGATAGATATTCAACTTCTCTAAAACTTGCTAAAGAAATAGATAAAATAGTAGATGTAGAAAAAGTATCTGTAGTCAATGGACACGATGGATTAGCAGATGCAATAAGTGTTGGTGGTATTTCAGCACAAAATAAAACTCCAATAATTCTTACAAATGTAAAAAATGAGATGATATCTATTAAAAAATTTATAGATGAAGAAGAAATATCAAAATCTTATATTATAGGAGGAGAAACTTCTTTGCCAAAATCTATAGAAAAACAATTTCCAAATCCAAAGAGAATAGGTGGAGAAGATAGAAATAAAACAAATTCAAAAGTAATAGAAGAGTTTTATAAGGATAAAGAACTAAGAAATCTTTATGTAACAAAAAATGGGATGTTAAGAGAAAATGATTTAATAGATGCTTTAACAGTAGGTGTTTTAGCAGGTAAAAATAAATCGCCAGTAATGATTGTAGCAAAATCACTTGATGAGTCTCAAAAAACTTTAGTTAAAAGTAAGAAATTTGATAAGATAACTAAGGTAGGAGGAAATGGAAATGAAGATGCATTTAATGAGATAAAAAAATTAGTAAAATAGTATAATCTAAATAAGAATATTTTGTTGATTAAACTACACCAATAGTAATAAATTATAACCCTACTTTTATTTTTATTATAAGTAGGGTTATAATCTTACTATATTACTTATATTGTAGGGGGAAAAGATGAGAGAAGAACTAAACTCTTTAGATTTAAATCAGGTAGAAATTTTCTTTGAACTTTTATCTCAAAATACAGAAGATTATATTTTTTTTTGGGATATAAATAAGAATAATTTTAAAATATCCTCAACCGTTTTTGATGAATTTAATCTAAGTAAAGATATAGAATATGATTTAGTCGATTGTTGGAGCAAAATTATTTATCCAGATGATGTTCAAGTGTGGAAAGACGATATACAAGTCTTGCTAAATGGAGAAAAGGATGAACACAATTTAGAGTATAGATTAATAAACAAGTATGAAGAGATAGTATGGGTTTCTTGTAGAGGTAAAGCTTATGTATCAGATGATAAAAAAACTATAATTATGGTTGGTAGGATAAAGAATATAGGCGAAAAGAATAAATTTGATTCTATCACAGGGACATGGAATAGAGAACAATTTGAATACAGAATGAATTGTATTACAAAAGAGAAAATCTATACAAGTGGAGCTATGTTTATCATGGATATTGATAATTTTAAAAATATAAATGAGAAATATGGACACTCTTATGGTGACAAGGTTTTGCGTGCAATTGCTACAGAAGTTTTAGAATATTTACCTAAGGATGTTAGATTGTACAGATTAGATGGAGACGAATTTGCATTTTTTTACCCTATGTGCAATAAAGAAACTATAGAAAATTTATATGAAAAAATACAATTGTATACAAATACTCAGCATGAAATCGAATCAAATAAATATTATTGTACAATAACTGCGGGGGTTGCTATGTATCCAGAAGATGGAGATAATTATTTGGACTTATTTAAACATGCTGATATTGCGTTAGATATCGCAAAAATTGGTGGTAAAAATAGAATGAAGTTTTTTTCAAAAGAACTCTATGAAAATAAGTTAAAAGTAATTTCAATGCAACAGAAGTTGAGAGAGTGTGTTGAAAATGATTTTAATGACCTTGAATTATTTTTCCAGCCACAGGTAGATGCATTTAACAAAAATGTCATAGGGGCAGAGGCACTTTTGAGATGGCATTCAAATACTTATGGAGAAGTATCTCCTGTTGAATTTATACCAATACTAGAACAAAGTAATCTAATTATACCAGTAGGAAAGTGGATTATAAAAAAGGCTGTAAAACAGTGTAAAGAATGGCATAAAGTAAATCCAGATTTCAAGATATCTGTAAATGTATCATATATTCAACTAAAGGAAGATTTTTTTAGAGATTTTATAATAGAATGTTTGATAGAATATCAATTAAAACCTGAATTTTTAATTTTAGAATTAACAGAGAATTGTTGGGTACCAGATATAAATTTATTGAATGATAAGTTTATTAGTTTAAAAAGTATTGGAGTACATATTGCAATTGATGATTTTGGTACTGGATATTCATCTTTAAATTATCTTAAAGAGTTATCTGTTAATATAATAAAGATTGAAAGAAGTTTTGTTAAGAATATTACATATAATAGTTATGAACATACCTTCCTAGAATATATTATTAAATTAGCTCATATTATCAACTTAAAAGTTTGTGTTGAAGGTATTGAGTCCTATGAAGAATACAATATAGTGAAGAGTTTAGGTGTAGATATTATTCAAGGTTTTTTATTTGGTAGACCTGTAAGTGCATCTGAGTTTTATAGACTTCAATTATCAAATTGATGAGTGTAGATAAAGTATACTAAAAATAAGGTAAAATATAAGGTTTTTTAAATCTTATATTTTACCTTATTTTATTGTGATAACTATTAATCTCAAGTAGTATTAGCTATTATACACTTTTGCTCCAAACTTAGAGATTATTTCACTAGCTTTTTTAATATCTTCTTTGGTAGCATCAGGAACATCTTTTAATTCATAATCAATACCTAGATTTTCCCATTTGTGTATTCCCATAGAATGATATGGCAGTAATTCGAATCTCTCTACATTTTTTAATGTAGCAACGAATTTACCTAATTTTTCTAAGTTGTCTATATCATCAGTAATTCCAGGAACTAAAACATGTCTTATCCATACTGGAATATTTCTTGATTCTAAGTGTTTAGCAAGTTTTAAAGCTTTATCCATACCCACACCAGTCAAATCAATAGATTTTTCTTCAACCATATGTTTTAAATCAAGCAAAACTAAGTCAGTATTATCTAAAACTGAGTCTATAGTTTCTATATCTACAAATCCAGATGTATCTAGACAAGTGTGTATGTTATTTTCTTTAGCTTTTTTAAATAGCTCACTTAAAAACTCTGGTTGAAGAGTAGACTCGCCACCAGAAGCAGTAATACCTCCACCAGAAAACTTCATAAAAGAAGTATACTTAAGAGCATCAGTTATTATTTCATCAACTGTATATTCTTTTCCAGATTTGGTATCCCATGTATCTCTATTATGACAGTATTTGCATCTAAGAGGACATCCTTGAAAGAATAGTATGTATCTTATTCCTGGACCATCTACAGTACCAAATGTTTCTATAGAGTGTACTTTTCCCTTAATCATAGAGTTCACCTCACAATATATTTTGATAACTTTATTAATAGTTATAATATTTCTCTAAAAAAGGCCATCTTATACCAGAAATAATTCAAGTATAAGATAGCCATTTATTTTTATTTTCTACACAGTAGTAATCTTAGCTAAAGTATAAAAATTTAAAGACTAAGCCATTTTACCGTGGAATGTTCTGTTTATAACATCTAATTGTTGTTCTTTAGTTAATTTTATGAAGTTAACTGCATATCCAGAAACTCTTATAGTTAATTGTGGATATTCTTCTGGATGTTCCATAGCATCTTCTAAAGTAGCTCTATCAAATACATTAACATTTAAGTGATGAGCATTTTGAGCGAAGTAACCATCCATCATTGCAGAAAGATTATTTATTCTTTCATCCATATCTTTTCCTAAAGCACCAGGTACTATAGAGAAAGTATTAGATATACCATCTTGAGCATGCTCATATGGTAATTTAGCAACTGAAGATAATGAAGCTAAAGCACCATTAGTATCTCTACCATGCATTGGGTTTGCACCAGGAGCAAATGGAGCACCAGCTCTTCTACCATCTGGTGTATTACCAGTTTTCTTACCATAAACAACATTTGAAGTTATTGTAAGTATAGATTGAGTAGGATAAGAATTTCTATAAGTTTTATTTTTTCTTATCTTATTCATGAAGCTTTCAACTAGTTCTACAGCTATACTATCAACTCTATCATCGTTGTTTCCGTATTTTGGATAATCTCCTTCTATTTCGAAATCAACAGCTATTCCTTGTTCATTTCTGATAGTCTTAACTTTAGCATGTTTTATAGCAGATAATGAATCCGCACAAACTGATAATCCAGCCATACCACAAGCCATAGTTCTAAATATATCTCTATCATGTAATGCCATCTCTAATGCTTCATAAGAGTATTTATCATGCATATAATGTATTACATTTAAAGTATTTACATATAAGTTTGCTAACCAATCAGTAAATGGTTCAAATTTACTCATAACTTCATCAAAGTCTAAATACTCAGAAGTTATAGGCTCAAATCTTGGTCCAACTTGAGCACCAGATTTTTCATCAATACCACCATTTATAGCATATAATAAAGTTTTTGCTAAGTTAACTCTAGCTCCGAAGAACTGCATTTGTTTACCTATTTTCATTGCAGATACACAACAAGCTATACCGTAATCGTCTCCCCAGTATGGTCTCATTAAATCATCATTTTCATATTGAACTGAACTTGTATCTATAGATACCTTAGAACAGAAATCTTTGAATCCTTGAGGTAATCTAGTTGACCATAAAACTGTTAAGTTTGGTTCTGGTGATGGTCCTAATGTATATAGAGTATTTAACATTCTAAATGAGTTTTTAGTAACTAATGTTCTACCATCTACTCCCATACCTCCTATACACTCAGTTACCCAAGTTGGGTCTCCAGAGAATAAATTGTTGTAATCAGGAGTTCTTAAGAATTTAACCATTCTTAATTTCATAACAAAATGGTCCATATATTCTTGTAATTCTTCTTCTGTCACTGTTCCAGCTTTTAAATCTCTTTCAAAGTATATATCTAGGAAAGTAGACGTTCTACCTAAAGACATTGCAGCACCATTTTGGTCTTTAACAGCAGCTAAATAACCAAAGTATAACCATTGTACAGCTTCTTTTGAGTTAGTTGCTGGTTTTGATATATCAAAGCCATAAGATTCAGCCATCTTTTTAAGTTCATTTAAAGCTGATATTTGTTCAGTTATTTCTTCTCTTAGTCTTATAACTTCTTCATCCATGCAAGAAACTTCTAACGATTTCTTTTGTTCAATTTTATCTTCTATTAAGGCATCAACACCATATAAAGCAACTCTTCTATAGTCACCTATTATTCTACCTCTACCATAAGCATCTGGAAGACCTGTTATTATACCAGATTTTCTAGCAGCTCTCATTTCTGGAGTATATGCATCAAAGACTCCTTGGTTATGTGTTTTTCTATATTTAGTAAATATTTCTTTTATTTCAGGGTCTAATTCATATCCAAAAGCATCACATGAATTTTCAACCATTTTTATACCACCATATGGCATAACCGCTCTTTTTAAAGGGGCATCCGTTTGTAATCCAACTATTGTTTCTAATACTTTATCTAAATATCCTGGAGCATATGCAGCTATTCCAGAAATAGTTTTTGTATCTACATCTAAAGTACCACCATTTTCTCTTTCTTTTTTAAATAAGACCATTGCTTTGTCCCATAGTTTTTTAGTGTTTTCAGTAGCACCAGCTAAGAAAGAGTCATTTCCTTCATATGGAGAATAGTTTAATTGTATAAACTCTCTGACATTTACTTCTTTAGTCCATCTTCCTGTTTTAAATCCTTGCCATGCATTCATTAAGTATTTCCTCCTTAGATTTAAATGATAAATAATGTTGTTAAAATTAATTTTTATATACTTAATTTGTTTTATATATTTTTTTAAAAATATATTTTCTAATATAATAATAACATATTATGCGTATTCTGTATACAAGAAAAATAAAAAAATGTCGTTTTAAAGTATAAAACAAATTATATGTTAGTAATGTGATGAAATTATACCCATATATTAATAAAATGAAACAAATAAATATCTAAAATAATAAGGTAATATTTGAAAAAATTATAAATTAGAAATAAATAAATCTCAGTACAAAAAAGAAAAAGCATACATCTTGATAACTTGAATATTTATTTAATAGGGGGAGGTGATATATTGTTTATCACAGTGATATTATTTTTAGTAGGTTTCCTATTAATTACTAAAGGCGCAGATATCTTTATAAATTGTACTGTAGAGATAGGTAGAAAAACGAATATTTCAGAAATTATACTTGGAGCAACTATTGTTAGTTTTGCAACAACATTGCCTGAATTTACAGTGTCATTACTTGCTTCTATTGATGGTCATACTACAATGAGTTTAGGAAATGCAATTGGTTCTATAATATGTAATACAGGGTTAGCATTAGGTTTAGTTGTTTTTCTAAGTCCATTTAATGTAGATAAAAAAATGTTTTTTTCTAAGTCTTTACTATTAATAGTATCTGTTATAGTTTTAATTTTATTGGGGTTAGATGGAGTTATAACAAGAGGAGATTCATTATTACTTATAATAATATTGATTTTTTATATGGTTAATAACTATAAGAGTGTTGTAGGAAAATCGAATACTAAAAATAGAGGTATTCAAAAAGATACTATTAAAGAAATACCTATAAAGAAGAGTAAACAGTACAGAGGTTTTTCTATAGCAGAAATTATAAAAATACTAATACTTTTTGCTACAGGCTTAATAATGATGATAATAGGTTCTCAAATTCTTATAGAGAGTGGTGTAAGAATAGCTAGTTTTCTTAATATACCTCAAGGTATAGTGAGTTTGACTATAATAGCACTTGGAACTTCTTTACCAGAGATAGTGTCTTCAATTACTGCCATAAGAAAAAATCATCATGAAATATCTGTAGGAAATATTCTAGGTGCAAATATATTGAACATAGTATCAGTAATAGCTGTATCAGCAATACCAAATGACATACCAATATTATCTCAAAATAGAAAACTTGATATACCATTCATGATATTATTATTGTTATTAGTAATAGTACCAACTCTTAAATCAAATAGACTTAGTAGACTACAAGGTGTATTAATGTTATTTACATATTTTATATATATATCAATTTTGTATTTTATGTATATTATTTAATCATACTGTTAAAAATATTAATTGCAGAATATCCTAAAAAAGTATATAATGGATAGGTTAAGATTAATTGATAACGGAGAGGAATAATATATGAATATAACAAAGTTTGAAGATTTACCAATAAGTGAGGGAATAAAAAAAGCTATAGCTGAAATGGGGTTTGAAGAGCCATCTCCTATACAAGCACAGTCTATACCTGCAATTTTGTCAGGTAAAGACGTTATAGGACAAGCACAAACTGGTACGGGGAAAACAGCAGCTTTTAGTATACCTATACTAGAAACAATAGACCCAAATAATAGAAGTTTACAAGCTGTAGTACTTTGCCCAACAAGAGAGCTTGCAATACAAGTATCTACAGAAATAAGAAAACTAGCTAAATACTCGCACGGAATAAAGACATTACCTATATATGGTGGTCAACCAATAGATAGACAAATAAAATCGCTAAAGAGTGGTGTGCAAGTTGTAATAGGTACACCTGGACGTACAATAGACCATATTAATCGTAAAACATTAAAGATGGATAATGTAAAAATGATTATACTAGATGAAGCAGATGAAATGCTAGATATGGGATTTAGAGAAGACATAGAAATGATTTTAAGTAAGATTCCTGAAGAAAGACAAACAACTTTCTTTTCAGCAACTATGCCAAGAGGAATTTTAGATTTAACTAAGAGATATCAAAAAGACCCAGAACATATAAAAGTTGTTAGAAAAGAACTTACAGTTTCAAATACAAAACAATATTATATAGAAACTAGATCATCAAATAAATTGGAAGTATTATGTAGATTAGTTGATGTGTATGACCCTAAATTATCTGTTGTTTTCTGTAATACTAAAAGAAAAGCAGATGAGTTAGTAGGAGATTTACAAGCAAGAGGATATTTTGCAGATGCATTACATGGTGACTTAAAACAAACACAAAGAGATATAGTAATGGATAAGTTTAGAAATGGTACAATAGATATACTTGTTGCTACTGATGTTGCGGCTAGAGGTATAGATGTTGATGATGTTGAATGTGTATTTAACTATGATTTACCACAAGATGAAGAGTATTATGTTCATAGAATTGGTAGAACTGGTCGTGCTGGTAGAGAAGGTATGTCATTTACTTTTGTATTTGGAAAAGAAATGAGAAAGATGAAAGATATAGAAAGATATACTAAATCTAAATTAATCAAGCATAATATACCAACAATAACTGATGTTGAAGAGAAAAAAGTAGGCTCTTTCTTTGCACAAGTTAAACAAACTATAGAAGAAGGTCATTTAACTAAACAATTACAATGGTTAGAAAGTTTCTGTAATGATGAAGATTATGCAATGGTTGATATTGCTGCTGCACTTGTTAAGTTATCTCTAGGGGAAGAAATGAAAGAAGAAATAATAGAAGAAAAACCTAGAAGAGAACGTGGAGATAGAAAAGGTGCTACTGGAGCTAAAGATGGTATGATTAGATTGTTTATCAATATTGGTAGAAATCAAAGAATACAAGCTAAAGATATCGTTGGTGCTATAGCTGGAGAAGTTGGAATACCAGGTAAAATGGTAGGAACTATAGATATATATGATAAGTATACTTTTGTTGAAATACCTAAAAAAGATGCAAAAACAGTAATTGAAAAAATGAAAGATATTAAGATAAAAGGTAACAAAATTAATATAGAAAAAGCCAATAAAAAGAAAAAATAATATATAGTATATAAAAATATAATCGAAAGATATATAAAATAGTATATTGAATATTTAAAAAGCCTAATGTGTTTTCAAAACAGATGATAAATAATCTGTAAGAGTCAACAACATAAGGCTTTTATTGTTTTATATAATAGTATTATTAAAGACATTTTAAATTTTGTTTGTGCTTTATTTACATAAGTATAAAAAATATATTAGAAAATAAATAATCAAATAAAAATTAATATATGATTTTCATTTGATAATGGAAGTAAGAGATTGATTTATCACTTTATGATAGGCACATGTATAGAGAAAAACACCACTTACTAGAATATTTCATCGCCACTCTTAAAGCCAAAGGCTGGATGAAAATCAAATTTAACTGCACCCACAGCAACCTTAGGTCCAACAGCCTTTTTAATTCTATAAATACCCTCATTGCCGAAACCAGCACATAGCTCAATAGCTGTATATCCTTTTTCCTCATTTTCTTGTAATTCTAATGATAGCATAGTACTTTCTCAATTTAATTTGCTTAAAAGTAATTTTATATGAATATCATATTTATAAGGTATTTTTAAATTTATTTTGATAAAATATACTTATGTCTTAAACAGAGTATTTTAAGTATATGAAATTTAATGAAAATATAGTGAATATGTAACTTTTATAAGGAGATAAAGATATTTTATGGATACAATAAAGAAATTAAGTCATGGATGTACACTAGATTGCCATGATTGTTGTAAATTTAATGTTTATACTAAAGGAAATAATGTGATAAAAATTGAAGGAGATAGAAATCATCCTTATACAAAAGGATTTATATGTAAAAAGGGGTTTGCTCATTTAGATAGATTAAATCATAAAGATAGGATAGAGACTCCAATGTTAAAGGTAGATGGTCTATGGAAAAAGATTTCTTTTGATGAAGCATTAGAGATAATGGCAGATAAACTCCTATTTTATAAAGAACATTATACATCAAAGTCTATTATGCACTATGACCAATATGGAAGTGGGTCTATATTAAAATATATAGGAGATGTATTTTTTAATTTTTATGGAGGAGTTAGTAGGCATAAGGGTGGCCCATGTTGGAGTGCAGGAATGCATGCCCAAAAGTATGACTTTGGAGTAGCTAAGGGACATGCTATAGAAGATATGCTAAACAGCAAGAGTATATTTATATGGGGAAAAAATCCAGCATATACTACCATTCATACTATGCAAATAATTAAAAAAGCCAAAGAAAAAGGGATAAAAATAGTAGTCATTGACCCTATATATACAAAGACTGCTCAAATGGCAGATAAGTACATACAAGTAAACCCTGGAACAGATGGAGCATTAGCTATAGCTATGGCAAAAATTATAATAGAAGATAACCTGCAGAACGAAGAATATATAAATTCGTATGTTGTTGGTTTTGAGGAATATAAAAAATATTTGGATTCATTAGATTTAAACTTTTTATGTAATGAATGTGGTGTTAAAGAAAAGGATATAAGTGCATTAGTTGATTTATATGCTAATAAATATTCAAGTATAAATGTAGGTTATGGTCTTCAAAAGTATAAAAATGGAGGAAATACAATAAGAGCGATAGATGCATTAGGAGCTATAACAGGTCAAATAGGATTTAGTGGTGGTGGAGTGAATTATGCTAATAAGGTTTATCCAAATGTGATAGATGCTGACCCTTATAATAGCCAATCATATGGCGAAGATAGGGAGTTTTATGTAAGTAATATTAGCAAGTTTATAGAAGAATCCTTAAAAGACAGTATATCAGATGAAGTTAATAATACATTAGAGAAACCAAATAATACATTGAACAAGTTTGATAAGATGTCAAGTAAATCACTAAAAGGAAATATTCCTATAAAGATGGCAGTAATAACTAAAAGTAATATGTTAAATCAATTGCCAGATTTAGTAGAGTTAGAAAGAGTTTTTTCAAAGATTGAATTTAAAGTATGCTTTGATATGTTTATGACTGACACAGCTACTTTATGTGACTTATTTATACCTTGTACAAATACGCTTGAAAGTGAAGATATAATTTATAGTTCAATGACCAATCCATATATAACATACAATGAAAGAGCAGTAACACCAAAGCATGAATTGATGGATGAGTATTATTTTTTTATGGAGTTAGCTAAAAAGATGAAACTAGAAGGTTATCCTTTTGTAACAAAAAAAGAATACTTAGAAAAAGTAATTGAGCCGCTTAAACGTTTTGAGAAAAGTCTAGATATAGAGAAACTTAAAAATAGTTATTTTACTATACATAATCCTATTGCTTGGGAAGATAAGAAGTTCGAAACTCCATCTGGAAAATATGAACTTTATTCAGAAAGGATAAGAGATTTAGGAATTAGTCCAATTCCAGTGTATATAAGTAATAAAACTAGAAACTTTGAAGATGAAAATAGGAAAAATATTTTTAGACTGCTAACTAATCACCATGCAGATACTTTGTTTAGTCAACACTTTATGGATAAGACATCTATAGCTCAAGCGTATATAAATCAAATTATGGCTAGAAAAATAGGTGTTAACAATAAGGATATTGTAACTTTAAAGTCAAAAAAAACAAAAATAGATGTACAGATAAATATAGATAGTGGAGTAAGTGATTATATAGTAAAAATGTATGTTGGATGGTGGAAGAAACATGGCAATCCTAATAGTTTAACAGATACTGGTATATCGGATATTGGTGGTCAAGTAACATATAATGAAACGATGGTAGAAATAATACGACAAAACTAGTTAAATTTCATTGAAGGAATAGAAATGCGATTATAGAATTGATTAAAAGTTACTATTTTTACAAAACTATTGAAGGAGGGATTTTGATGGTAAAATATTCCTTAGAACATAAGAATCTATACATAGAATTTATGTGCTCAGAACTAGACCACCATGTAGCTAATGAAATAAGGGAAGAAATAGATAACTTATTAAGTGTTAATCAAGTAAAAAATGTTGTATTTGATTTTGGAAATATTAATTTTATGGATTCTTCAGGTATAGGTGTCATCATAGGTAGATATAAAAAAATTTCTAATGAAGGGGGACGAGTTTCAGTAATTAATATAAGTTCACGAGTTAAGAAAATTTTTGATTTATCTGGGTTAAATAAAATTATTGGCATTTATGATACGTATGAAGAAGCTCTAAGTTCTTTGTAGGGAGGAGTATGTGATGAATAATATTATGGAAGTTAAATTTTCGGCACTATCAGAAAATGAAAGTTTAGCAAGAGTTATAGTAGCATCATTTGCAGCAAAATTAGACCCAACAGTAGATGAATTAGTTGATATAAAGACTGCTGTCTCTGAGGCTGTTACAAATGCTATAATACATGGATATGAAGAAGACAGTTCTAAGTTTGTTTTTTTGAAATGTGAGATAGAGGGAAATACTATAAAAATCGTAGTTGAAGATGAAGGGTATGGAATAGAAAATGTGGAGAAGGCAATGGAACCACTTTATACATCAAAACCAGAACTTGATAGATCAGGAATGGGATTCACAGTTATGAAAAGCTTTATGGACGATGTAGAGGTAAGTTCTAGAAAAGATAATGGCACTAGAATTGAAATGACTAAAAAAATAAATTTGCCTAAATAAAGTCCAAAAGTGAGGTTTTATTATGGAAGTAACTGTTGCCAGAGAAGAAAAAAAACCTCTTCTTAGTCATGAAGAGACTCTAGAACTTATTGATAAAGTTCAAAATGGAGATGAAGAGGCAAAAGAAATATTAATATCAAGTAATTTAGGTCTAGTTAGGAGCGTTGTATCTAGATTTTTAAATATAGGGTATGATAGAGAAGATTTATTTCAATTAGGTTCTATAGGTTTAATAAAATCAATATATAAATTTGACCCTAAATTTAATGTTAAATTCTCTACTTATGCAGTACCAATGATTCTAGGTGAAATAAAGAGATACTTAAGAGATGATGGTATGATAAAAGTATCAAGGTCATTGAAGCAAATAGCTGTAAAGGCCAAGATGGAAAGTGAAGCTTTAACTAAAAAGCTAGGCAGAGAACCAAGTATAGAAGAAATAGCTCAAGCATTAGATGTAGAAAAAGAAGATTTAGTAATGGCTATGGAAGCTAATTTTAATGTAGAGTATTTGCAAGGTGTTATTCATGAAGAAGAAGGTTCTCCAATATGCCTTATTGATAAGATAAGCATGAAAGGAGAAAGTGAGGAAGAAAAAGTTGTAGATAATATATTATTAAAGGATATACTTGGAAGACTGGATAAGAGAGAACGTCAAATAATAGTTCTCAGATATTTTGAAGATATGACTCAAAGTGAAATAGGAGAAATGCTCAATATATCACAGGTTCAAGTATCAAGAATAGAGAAAAAAGTATTATCTAAGTTAAAAGAATATATATCATGATAATACTTATGATATATTAAACTTTTTAGAATTTTTATATTAAGTTTTTAAGTTACTATTAAAAAATTATAAGTTCAAATAAAAAATATTAAAAAACAAGGTGTCTTTATGATAGAAAATAAATTATTTTCTTTATTAGGCATCTTTTTTATTTTTTGACAAAACTTTGAGTGTCTAAAATAAATAATAGGTTTATTTTTTTAAAATTAACAAATAATACTTTAGAGAGGTGTTTAGTATGGATAAAAATTATAAAAAATATGTAGACCAAATAAGCCCAAAACCTACATATTTAAAAAACTATACACTTGCATTTATTGTAGGTGGAATTATTTGTATGATAGGGCAAGCCATAAGTGATTTATACATGAAAGTTGGAGGTCTTGATAAATTAGGTGCTAGTTCCGCTACATCAATAACACTGATATTTATAGGGGCATTTCTAACTGGATTAGGAGTTTATGACCTAATCGGAAAAAGAGCAGGAGCTGGTTCTATAATACCAATAACAGGTTTTGCTAACTCAATAGTATCTCCTGCTATGGAGTATAAAAGAGAAGGATATGTATTAGGTGTAGGTGCAAACTTATTTAAAATTGCAGGGCCAGTTTTAGTTTATGGTATAGGTTCTTCTATTTTATGTGGAATTATTTATTATATTTTTAAGATGTTTTAGAGGATTTTTATTTAATTTAAATTTTATTAATTATGAAGAAGATATGAAATCTGAAAAATAGTTATGGAAGTAGTTAGTTAGGAAATAATCATGCAGATTTTAATTAATATTTTTAATTAATATTAAAAAATTAAATATTAAAATGCAAAATTAAAAAGGTGTGAAAATATGAAAAATAAAAGAATTGGAAAAAGAACAGTCAAGCTAGAGAATAAACCAACAATAATATCAGCTGGTACTATTGTTGGTTCTAAAGAAGGTGAAGGACCATTAAAAGATTATTTTGATATGATTATGACTGATGATTTATATGGTGAAAAAACTTGGGAATTGGCTGAAAGTAAAATGGTAGAGACTGCATCTCAGAAAGCCATACAGAAGGCAGGAAAAAAACTGTCAGATGTAAATTATATGCTAGGCGGGGATTTAATCAATCAAATAGTACCAGCATCTTTTGCTGCAAGAGAATTAGCAATTCCATTTTTGGGTATATATGGCGCTTGTTCTACAATGGCAGAAGGACTTTGCATAGGCTCTATGCTTGTAGATGGTGGTTTTGCAGATTTAGTGCTATCAGGAACATCAAGCCATTATTGTACAGCAGAAAGACAATTTAGATTTCCACTAGAATTAGGAAATCAAAAGCCAATGACAGCTCAATGGACAGTTACAGGAGCAGGAAGTGTTTTATTAGCTCCTAATGGAGAAGGTCCTAAAGTAAAATATGTTACAGTTGGAAAAGTAATAGATAAAGGTATTGATGATGGTAATAATATGGGACCAGCCATGGCTCCAGCAGCAATAGATACTATATATTCTTATTTTGAAGATACTAATGATGACCCAAATAGCTTTGACATAATTGCTACTGGCGATTTAGGTACACTTGGCAAACAAATAGCAGAAGACTTTTTGAAAGAGAAGGGTGTAGATATTTCAAAGTGTTATACTGATTGTGGTATAGAAATGTTTAACCTTAAAGAGCAAGATGTTCACTGTGGTGGGAGTGGATGTGGATGTTCAGCTACAGTATTTGCAGGATATATATATGAAAAATTAAGAAAAAAAGAATTTAACAAAGTAATGCTTGTATCAACAGGAGCACTATTATCACCAACAAGTACACTACAAAAGCAAACAATACCTTGTGTTGCACATGCAGTAGTAATAGTAAATGAGTAGGAAGTGATATATATGTTAATGGAATACGTAAGAGTATTTATTGTAGGTGGAATTATATGTTTAATAGCTCAAGTAATGATGGACTACTTTAAAATGCAAACTCCATATGTTATGGTGACATATGTAACAACTGGTGTAGTTTTAACTTTTCTAGGACTTTATGAACCATTAGTTAAGTTTGCAGCAGCAGGTGCAACAGTTCCTATAATAGGATTTGGATATTCACTTGCCAAAGGAGTAATAAAATCAATACAAAGTGATGGATTTTTAGGTATTTTCCTAGGTGGAACAACTGCTACAGCTGGTGGGATAGCCGCAGCTATATTTTTTGGATATATTATGTCGGTAGTATTTACACCAAAAGCAAAACCATAAAACCACTTAAATATATGATAATTTTTTGTATAAAGTAGGTAGATATCTTTTTAGATTCTACCTATTTTTTTATACTTACAAGCGTTTACATAATCAAGTTGACAATTATTTACAACATGGTGTAGTATTATATTAGCAAAAATAAAATGAAGTGAAGTAGGGGATAAAGATGGTAACTATTAAAGATATTGCAAGGAACCTAGGCATTAGCTATTCAACTGTTTCTAGGTGCTTAAACAATAATCCTAATGTATCTGAAAAAACAAAAAAGAAGGTAGTGGAAGAGGCTAACAGGCTAGGGTTTCATTTTAATGTAAATGCGAGAAATCTAGCAAAAAAAGAAACAAATAGAATAGGGGTAATCTTTTCAAATAATTTTAATCATCAAGACACTAGAAAATTTTTCAGTGATATAATGGACAGTTCTATAAATTCTATTGAGACTAATAAGTACGACTTTATAATACAGCCCAATAACAACATTAGTGGTGATAGTAATGTCTATAAAATGGTTAATGGACAAATGGTTGATGGATTAGTAATAGTGTCTCAATCAATAAAAAAAGAAGAGTATGAGTTTTTAAAAGACAATAATTTTCCACACGTATTCATATATTTTAAGCCATCTTTTGTAGGAGAGGTAGATAACTTCTTTTGGGACGATAACGTATATGGAGGCTATATAGCTACTAAACATTTAATCGACCATGGTCATAAAAATATAATAACAATAACTTCAGAAGATAAGAGTTCAAAAATGCATGAAGATAGAACAAAAGGGTATTTAAATGCTATGGAAGAAGCTAATTTAAAGACAGATGTAATTGAATCTAAAATGGATTTTGAATCTCAAGTTGAACTATTAAGAAATCATATTGATAAAATAAAAAAGGCTTCAGCTATATTTGTGCAACAAGATGTACCAGCTATTTCTATAATACAAGAATTAAAAACTACTTATGGTATAAATGTACCAGAAGACTTATCTGTAATAGGATATAATAATATTGAATTAATATCTTACTTTAGGTCACACTTATCGACAATAGATGACCCAAGAGAGCAAGTTATAAAAAATGGAGTAGATAGTTTAGTAAATACAATAAATAAAAAGAGCACAGAACATATCCCAAGAAAACTTTATCCAAGACTAATTATAAGAAACAGCGTTAATAGAATAAAAGACTAAAAGTAATCCAGTTGATTATAGAATTTAATATCAATAAAAACTTGAATAAATAAAAATACTGGAATGAAAGTTCATTCCAGTATAAAATCTAACTTTTGAGTCTCGGTACAACATTGAGATTTATTATTTTTTAAGTAGTTTCATTAAGATAGTTTTTTATAAAATCAATAAACATTCTTGTTGACTTGTTTAAAAATTTATTATCTGTCCAATATAGCTCAATAAATTGCTCACATCTTATATCATTAATAGGTAATAGTTTAATAGAAGATTCATAATCTATACACCATGATTTTTCAGGAATAAATCCAACTCCATGACCTTCTTTTATCAAATTATAAACGGTTGAAGGAGAATCACATTCAAAACCTACATTAGGTTCAAAGTCAGCATAGTTACAAAATCTATCTGTAATTTTTCTGAAATTTGTACCTTCATCTAAACATATAAAATTCTCATCTTGTACATCTTTAAAATACACACTATTAAGCTCTGATAGTGGATTGTTGTAAGGTACACCTATAAATATTTCTTCACTAGTTAATACTTCATAATTTGATGACTTAAATTCAAAGCAATATGAAGTAATACATATATCAAAATCGTAGTCAAATGTTGATTTTGGAATATGTTGCATTAATTTGAATGAAATATTTGGATGTAATTTTTTAAATTCACTAAGTACATCTAAAATTAACCCTGATGCAGTAAGTACGATTAATTTGATTTGGTCAAATTCACTACAAGCTAAATCTTTTATTTCTTTAGTTGATGTATCTAATAAATTAAGTATAGAATCAACTCTTTTAAGAAAAATATTTCCACAATAGTTTAATTTAATAGACTTTCCTTTCCTGTCAAATAATTTTACACCTAAATCCATTTCAAGTAGAGCTATACTTTTGCTAAGTGCTGACTGTGTTACATGTAATTGCTTAGCAGCATTAGTCATATTTTCAGTACAAGCTACAACTTGAAAATATTTTAATTGTAATAAATCCATGATGCTTAATCCTCCTTTTGCTTTATGACTAAAAGCATATAAAAATAATGAAACATTTATATTATACATTATCGATGAGAGAATATATAATTAAATCACTGATACTTATATTGTAAGAAAATTATAAAAATTGCAAGGAGGTATAAAAATGAAAGGAATTAAAAATGCTCTGATAGCAGCCTGTATAATTACAGTATTGGCTGAATTAATTGGGCCTATTTCATTTAAAGTTATGGGTATTAATATAACTTTACTTAGTATACTATGGGCTATCTTTATAGGTATGGCTGTTTCCCCTCATTTGTTAGGAAGGGTTATACCAGCTTTAAAAAAGTTTATAGGAGATAATGAAATAAATGTATCTCCATATCTTTTATCTTTAACTCTATATCCATTAGGAATAATGTTTGGAATTAATGCAGGTCCTAAAGTTGGTATATTACTTCAAGCAGGACCAGCACTTTTATTACAAGAGTTTGGTCATATGGGTACAATGTTGATAGCATTACCTGTTGGAGTAGCACTAGGTCTTGGAAGAAGTGCATTAGGAGGGACTTTTTCATTATGTCGTGACACAGCACTAGGAATTATTGGGGATAAGTATGGATTAAATTCACCAGAAGGTATAGGAACATTGGGAACTTATATAAGTGGTAGTATCTTTGGAACATTATTATTTTCATTTTTGGCACCATTGGGTGTTCTTATAGGCTTTCATCCATATGCTTTAGCAATGGCATCAGGAATGGGAAGTGGTTCTATGATGGGGGCTGCAACAGCATCATTGATGAATACTGTCCCAAATATGTCTGAACAGATTTTAGCTTATTCAGCTACCAGTGGATTGATTACAGCTGTTACTGGAATATACATAGAATTATTTTTATCATTACCAGTTGCTAATTATTATTATAGTAAAGTGGCTCCGATTATTGAGAAGTTTAGAAGTAGAAAAAAAACAAAAACAAGAGATGTCTTATAATGGAGGATGTATAGATGGAAAAGACTTTGAAGACTATTATGGAACAGATAAAAATAGTAATGTTCATATATATTATTATTTGCTTTGGACAGGCTATAGCACTTAAAACACAGGCTAAAGATTTGTTGATTGGAAGTGTATTTGGGTTTATATTAGTAATAATTGCTATTGTAATAAAGAATTTTGTTAAGAGACCAAATTTACCAGGTTTTGCATGGGCGACTTTAGTTGCGTTTGTATTATCACTTCCCATATCACCAGTTGGAGATTTTATAGCAAGTAATATAGGAAAAATCAATTTTATGTCTACAGTAACACCATTATTAGCTTTTGCAGGAATTTCTGTAGGTAACCAATTAGACATATTAAAGACTTTGAGTTGGAAGCTAGTAGTTATATCATTTATAGTTATGACATCTACTTATTTTGGTTCTGCTTTTATATCTCAAACAGTTCTAAAAATAAATGGAATGATTTAAGGAGGTAGTAAGTATGAAAGAATTAAAATTAAAAATCAAAGAAGATATAAAGCTGTTATCTGATGAGAAAAAAGCATCATTTGAAAAGGTATCCAAATCTTTATTTGAAAATCCAGAATTAGCATTTGAAGAATTTAAGTCACAAAAAGCATTATGTAATTTATTAGAAGAAAATGGATTTGATGTGACAAAGGGTGTAGGAGGATTAGAAACATCTTTTGAGGCAGTCTACTCAAATGGAACTGGTGGAAAGACAGTAGCTTTTCTAGCTGAATATGATGCACTTCCAGGTATGGGACATGCTTGTGGACATAATATAATAGGTACAAGTTCTGTTGGAGCGGGTATTATTTTAAAAGAAGTTATAAAAAAATATGATATAGAAGGAACTGTAAAAGTATTTGGAACACCTGCAGAAGAAAGAGTAGGTGGAAAAATAACTATGATTAGAGAAGGGGTATTTAAAGATGTAGATGCTGCATTAATTTTACATCCATGTGATGCTTCAATACCTGATGATATATCATTTGCTCAAGTTAACTTAAAATTTGATTTTAGTGGAAAAGCTTCTCATGCTGCTGCTTATCCTTGGGAAGGAAGAAGTGCATTAAGTGGAGTAATAGCATTATTCAATAGTGTAAATAGCATGAGATTACATCTTAAAGATTATGCAAGAGTACATGGAATTATAACTGATGGAGGTAGTATACATAACATAATTCCTGAAAAATCTATAGCTATATTTAATGTAAGAGCATTAAGTATAGAATACCTAAATGAAATTTGTGATATGCTTAAAGATTGTGCTAAGGGAGCTGCAATTTCTACAGGAACTAGTGTAGAAGTAATTCAATTAGATGAGATATATAAAGAGATAAAAAATGATTCAAGATTGGTAAATATAGTTAGAGAAAATTTTGAAGTATTGGGTGAAGATTATATTGAAAGAGATTTAACTCAAGGTATTGGTTCAACTGATACTGGAAATTTAACTCATGAAATACCTGCAATACAAGCATATATAAAATTAAAAGAAAACACTGCAACTCATACAGAAGAATTTGCTGTAGCTGCTGGTGGCGAAGAAGGGAAAATAGCACTTATAAAAGCAATTAAAGTACTAGCAATGTGTGGTGTAGATGTTTTGTACAGTAAATAATGTATTACTAAAAAAATACATGAAGAAAGGAGACTAAATATGATATTAAAACAAGTATTAGAGGTTTATGACATTTTAGACAAATCAACTGCAAGTGGAGAAGAAGTGAAGACATACTTACAAAGCTATGGTGGAGAAAATATAATAGTAAAAAAGCTATCATCAAGTAAAGGTTCTACAGACTTAGTTAAGCTTACAATTGCTGGTAAGAATGGTAAATTAAACGGAGGAAATGCCCCTACTCTAGGTATTTTAGGCAGACTTGGAGGTATTGGAGCAAGACCAGATGTAATAGGTTTTGTTTCAGATGGTGATGGAGCATTAGTAGCAATTTCAGTAGCAGCGAAACTTTTAGATATGCAACGAAAAGGAGATGTGCTAGAAGGAGATATTATAATTTCTACTCATATTTGTCCAGATGCTCCAACTAAAGAGCATTATCCTACACCTTTTATGGATTCACCAATAGATATGACAACTATGAATGAAAATGAAGTTGACAGTAGTTGTGATGCAATACTTTCAATCGATACTACTAAAGGTAATAGAATAATCAATACTAGAGGATTTGCAATATCGCCAACTGTCAAAGAGGGGTACATATTGAAAACTAGTGATAATCTTTTAGATATTATACAGACTGTAACTGGAAAATCTCCATTTGTATTTCCTTTATCTATTCAAGATATAACACCATATGGAAATGACCTGTATCACTTGAATAGTATTTTACAGCCAGCAGTTGCTACAAATTCTCCAGTAGTTGGAGTAGCAATTACTACAGAAATGCCTGTTGCTGGATGTGCTACAGGTGCAACTCATTTTAGTGATTTAGAGTCAGCTGGTAGATTTGCAATTGAAGTTGGCAAATTATTTGGTGTAAATAAGTGTGATTTTTATGATAAGGAAGAATGGGATATACTTATCAAAAGATATGGGAAATTAAACGCATTCCAAACTTTTGGTATACAATAAGCAAAAAATATAAAGTTTATATAGTTTGTAATATATAAATATTATAACAATCGCCACATTAATTATAATTACTAAAAAAGGAGTGTCTCATCGAGGATTTCTAAAAATCACTTTGAGGCAACTCCTTATATTTTTGTTTTAATTTTAATTATTTATTAATATTTAAATGTAATCTTTTATTAAACTATGGTGTTGTATTTCCACCACCATCAGGAGGGGTGACAGTACCACCACTGTTTCCACCATTGTCAGGAGGGTTAGTAGTACCACCACTGTTTCCACCATTGTCAGGAGGGTTAGTAGTACCGCCACTGTTTCCACCATTGTCAGGAGGAGTAGTAGTACCACCACTATTTCCACCGTTATCAGGAGGAGTAGAGCCACCACCATTATTACCTGAATTATTGTTGTTATTATTGTTTTCTTCTTCTTGTTGATTATTATCTGGTTTCTTTGTATCTTCAGGAGATGGCTGAGAACTTACTCTAGAAGGAGCAGTACCTTCAATAAATGCTGCTTTAGAGCCAGAAGATTGCTTTCCTCCATCTTCTAAATTAATTTTTGTAAAATATACATTTTTAGGAACTTCAAATTCAGTAACTGTTAAATTTGCATGTATTTTTGCCATGATTTTTTGCCAAAGTTTTGCTGTACTAGTACTTCCATGTGGAACATCTCTACGTTTTATAGTGTTACCAGCATCATCTTTTCTACCAGCATCATCTCCAATGTATGTTGCTCCTACATAATAAGGTGTATAACCAACAAACCAAGCATCATATGCGCTATTTGTAGTACCTGTTTTACCTGCAACAGGCATTCCTTTAGGAAGTGATGCAATACCACCTGTACCTTCAGTAATTACACTTTCTAACATATCTGTAACAACATAAGCTACTTCTGGGTCTACAACTTTATGCTCTTCAGGAGCGTTTTTAACTAATAATTGCCCATCAAAAGTAGTTATAGTAGTGTAAATAGATGGTTCTACATAAACTCCTTGATTTGCTAATGTACCATAAGCAGCAGCCATCTGAAGTGGAGTAATACCACTTGCCATACCACCAAGTGTTAATGCTGGGAACTGTCTATCAGTTGCTCCTGTTTGGCTATTTTTAACAGTTGTTATACCAAAGTTCTTTAAGTAGTCCATCATTATATCTATACATTCATCATAAGAATCTCCAAGCATCTCAGCAGTTTTAACTGCTATTGTATTTGAAGATTTAGCAAGAGCTTTACGTAAACTCATAGAGCCATGACCACTAGTGGTAGTTCTTGGATTCCATTTAGTGTTTTCTTCAAATTTATATCCTCCTCTAACATCATTTAGAGCAGTTGATTGTGTAATCTTTAAAGTATCAATAGCTGGTGTATAAATTGCTAGAGGTTTTATAGAAGAACCTGGCTGATGAGGGCTAGTAGCACGATTTAAAGTTTTTCTGCCACTTATGTTTCGGCCTCCAGCTAGTGCTCTTATTTCACCATTTTTGTAATCTAAAATTACCATTGCAGACTGTGGCTGGCTAACGCCATCAGATCCAACCATATGTCCTGGGAAATTGCTATTTTTATCAAATTCTTCTTCCAAAGCATCCTGCATTTTAGGGTCTATAGTTGTATTTACAATTAGACCACCATTGTAGAATAAGTTTTGAGCTTCATCATTTGTATGTCCTTGTTCCATTAGGGCATTTATAACTTCACTTTCAATAAGGTCTTCTACAGATGAAGAAACTTTATCTGCTGATTTAGGTAATTTTATTTCTATCTTAGCATTAATTGCTTCATCATATTCTTTTTGTTTTATATATCCTAGGTCTAGCATTTTCTTTAGAACAACTTCTTGTCTTTTCTTAGCCTCAGGATTACTTACAGCTTTTCTGACAACTAATGTACCTGCTTTTAGCTGTCTATAAGTATCATTAGATATAAGTTCCCAAGTTTTTAATTTCTCAATCATATCAAAGTCTACTTGAGTTGGGTCATCTAAATTATCATCAGTTGTATTAACAAAAAATAACAACTTATTCTCTAAGTCACTCTTAGTTTCATTTCCATCTAATTTAGAAGTTTTGTAAGCTGAGAACCTAGATGGATTTTTAGTTGAACCAGCAAGAAGTGCTGACTCAGCTATAGTAAGGTCAGCTGCAGACTTATCAAAATAACCACGTGCACCAGCCTCAGCTCCTGCTAGACCTCTACCAACGAAGAAGTTATTTAAATAAGTTTCTAGTATTTTGTCTTTACTTACTGTCTTACTCATCTCATATGCATAATAAATATCTTTTATTTTACGAGGTAGAGTTTGTTGCTCAGTAGTCAATAGCATCTTAGATACCTGCATAGGAATAGTACTACCACCTTGCTTAGTACCAGTAAGAGTTTTTAATACTGATCTAAATAAACCTTTAATGTCAACACCCTTGTGTTCATAAAAACGTTCATCTTCTATTGCAATTACTGCATGTTGAAGATGAGTTGAAATTTTATCTAATGGAACGGGTGTCTTTTTATTTACACTTGGAGCAGTAGATAATGTTTTTCCATTAGCGTATTTAATTGTAGTTGTCTGGTTTGTTTGCTTGTCTAAAACAGCTTCTGTAACTGGAGAGACATCTCTTAGTGATGCAAATACTAATCCAGCAGTACCTGCTGCACCAACAACTAATAAAACTAAAAATACTATACCAAATACTCTTAGTTTTTTAAATTTATCGCTTTTCTTAGATTTCTTCTTGCTTTTAGTTGAATGAGTTTTGTTAGCTGAATTTCTATTAACTGGTTTATTTGAGCTACTAGATGAACTAACCTTTTTTCTTCTTATTTTATTTCCATTTTTATCATTATCGTTATTCATAAGATTTTAACCTCCTTACTTAATGCAATATTATAACACAAATAGGAGTAATTTTGTAATTAATAGAAAAAATGAATTTGCTATAATATTCTGTACATTGTAGATATGTATAAACAAAATGTATTAATAAGTCTATATTTTTATTTATTTATTTTTGACAAATATTATAAAAATTATGCCAAAGTTACATATAAATAAATAGGAGGGGATAAATTTGAATAGGATAGTAGATAGAAAAAAGAAAAATGAATTTAGAAAAATTGTAGCTATTTTCTTGTTAATTCTTTTCTTGTCTGTATTTATAGGCAGTTTCATATATATAGATAAAAGTTTAAGACCAACAATTACAGTTTTAGCAGAAACAAAAGCTCTTGAATTGGCAAACAGGTCTATAAATAAAGCTGTTGCTGAAATGGTAGAAGGGAAAATAAATTATGAAGATTTAATGGATATACAGCTTGATAATAACGGAAAAATAACTATGATACAAGCAAATACTATTATGATGAATGAAATTGCATCTGCAATAGCTTTAGAAATACAAGATGAATTAAAAAAAGGTAAAACAGCAGATTCTTACATACCTATAGGAACAGCATTAGGAAGTCCTATATTAGCTAAATACGGCCCTAAACTTGAAGTATCTATTGAACCTATAGGAACAGTATCAGTAAACTTTAAAACGGAATTTGAGTCTTCAGGCATAAATCAAACAAGACATAGGATATATTTAGAAGCTCAAACTCAAGTGAAAGTAGTAATCCCACTTATAACTTCAACAAAACAAATTAAAGCTCAGATACCTATCTGTGAGACTATAATAGTAGGTGATGTTCCAGAAAGTTATGTAAATATACCTGAAAAGAACCTTGGCAATGTTTTACCTAACACTGGAAAAAATACTAACAAATAATATTAATGATATTTATTTTTTAATAAATTTGAAATAATAGTTTATAAATAAAAATTATGTCAATAATAAGTAATAAATAAGAATCAATATAGTTGTAATAAAAATTAATATAATTGTAATAAAAATTTATGTTTTAAAGTATGTAAAATATTTAATATATTTGGTCTGTAGAGTGAAGAAATATGTCTTCAGACCAAATATATTATAAACATTTATTTAATGATGATTTAAGAGTTACAAATTACTTATATAATTTATTATCTAAAGCATCCATTTAATAAATACACCATAACCTACAGCTGGGTCATTTTCAATGGCATGAGAAACTGCTCCTATTATTTTATCATCTTGTACTATTGGAGTACCACTCATACCTTGTACAATACCACCAGTTTGAGCTAAAAGGTTTTTGTCAGTGATTTTAATTTTAAAACTTTTACTCTCAGGATGGTTTTGGTTTTCTATATCTATAATTTCAATATTATATTTTTTACATTCATTAGAGTTGTTTTGTAAAATTATTTGAGCTTTTCCCAGCTTAACTTCATTTAGTGAAGCTACCTTATATTTTTTTAAGCTAGAAATATCAAAGTTATTAATTTGACCTCTTATTCCAAAATCAGTGTTTTCTGTAAAACTACCAATAATATTTTCTCTTTTTGCATTTATACATCCAACACTACCTCGATAGGATTTTTCTATGTCGAGGTGCTTAGTTGTAGAAATTGAACCTGATTTTATAGGTATTTTTCTTGAATTACCAACACTTATTGGGTGACCTACGGCACCAAATTCTGAGGTTTCTGGATTGATATAAGTCAAAGTAGCAAATCCAGAAAGTAAGTTATTAAAACTAATTTTTTCTAATATGTGTTTAGTTGTTTTCATTGTTAAAAGTTGACCACCTCTATTTAATAAAATAGACACTGGTTTTTCTTCTGGTAAAGCATTTAGTGTATTAGCAAAATCACTATATCCATCAACTTCTATATTATTTACTTTGATTATAGCATCACCTAATCTAAATGGAGATGCTTCACCAGGACTTCTAACGATGATATTTTTTAGTTCTGCATCAATTTGAAGAACATTTCCTATAGGTATTAAATATTGAGATTCACTTTTTTGTAAATTTTGTGCATAAATTAAATTATTTGAGAAAAAATATAATAAAAATAAAAATGTTAAAACAATTGTAAATTTTGACTTAGCTAAGTTGTTTCTTTTACTTAAAGATTTATCTTTAAAATAAAAATTTTTAAATTGCATAGAACACCTCTTTCTTATTAAAATATTTTAATAATAAAATTGAAATTTTCTTGCTGCTTCAATATTATGTTGCTCAAGAATCAGTTTTTGATGCTTGGAAAACTGACACAATAACTCCTTAGTTTTCATAAAAATAAATAAAATAAACAAGGTATATGATAAAATAGATACATATTCATATAAATTTAAAATAGATAATAGCTGTCTATCATTGAAAGGAGCAAAAGATGAAAAAATATAGATTGTTAGTTACTTGTATAATTGCCATGGGAATTATAATTATAGGTACATCAAATCCAGTTACCAATTTTTACAAGACAACAAATTTAATTAATTCAGGCACTACTAAAAATGAAAAAACAGATAAAGATGAAAATAAAAATATAAAAGATAAAGATAAAGATGAAAATAAATCAAATTCAAAAAGCAAAAATGATAATAAGTCAGAGGATAATAAATCAGATAATAAAACAGAAACTCAAAAAAATAAAAAGTTTTTAATTTGTATAGACCCAGGGCATCAAGGAAAAGGGGATAGTAATTTAGAACCAGTAGCTCCAGGTTCTTCATCTCAAAAAGCAAGAGTATCTTCAGGAACAGAAGGTATAGCTACAAAGAAAGCAGAGTATGTTTTAAATCTTGAAGCATCTGTAGTTTTAAAAAATATATTAGAGTCTAAAGGTTACAATGTAATAATGACTAGAGAAACACATGATGTAAATATAAGTAACTCAGAAAGAGCAATACTTGCTAATGAGAAAAAAGCAGATATGGTTGTAAGAATACATGCAGATAGTTTAAATAATTCTTCAAAGACTGGTGCATCTATATTAGTTCCTGAGAAGGATGGAAAATATACAGCTCCTATATATGAAGATAGTAATAGATGTGCAGAATTCATCAAAACAAACATGGAACAAGCTGGGATACAGATAAATGGAATTGTTCAAAGAGGAGATTTGACTGGATTTAACTGGTCAAAAGTGCCAGCTGTATTAGTAGAGATGGGATTTATGAGCAACTATAATGAAGACCAAATGATGTCAAATCCAGAATATCAAAGAAAAATGATGCAATGTGTAGCAGATGGATTAGATGAATATTTTAAATAAAACATAAATAGAGAAAAAAATTGGGATGGTACTATTTTCCTAATTTTTATCTCTATTTTTTATTCAAATAATAGTGAAAAAGCAAATTACAAGGCTACATACCTGTTTGTATAAGAGACTACAAACCTACATTAAATGGAAAAATAGACATTTACATATATGACTATATTTTCATAATAAACCCTAACTATATAGTTTTGTAAAGTTAGATAATATTTAGGAAGAATTTAAAGCTGATATACTTTATTAAGAAAAGACCAAAAAAAGAAGAAAACAACAAAAAGAATTATGTGTATTATAGGAAGAAAACTAAATAAAGAAAACTTTTTACTATCACGAGTTTTGATTAATGAAATAATATATGAGATAGGATATAAACCAGCAAGTAGCATAGTAATTAAAGCAATCACAGATTGTATAATCTCACTTAAAATCTTCCAGTTTACCATTCCTAAATCAGCAACAGAAATGATAGTTCCAATCCATGTTATTAGAGAAAATGGAATTGGCAATGCATAAATAATATAAATAATAATGAAATATTTTTTCTGTTTAATAACTATTTTTCACCTCCGTTTAGATAAATAACCTGTAGCACCACTTATCGCCTAAGGCAAGCAAACGTAAATTGGTTTTATTCTATTCTAATAATTGTGTCTGTAAATATCAAATGATTTGCATTGTGTCAAAAACTTATATTAATGTTCATAAGAAATTTTGTTTATTTGAGAATCAATCAGAAACCATTTTATAATTTAAAGATTAAACAGGCTACAAAGAAATTATAGCATGCATGTATTTTTTAGTCGATAAAGAAGTTCTATCATTGATGAAAGTATCTATTTTTATTTTACATAATACAGCTATAAAGTTTATTCTCAGTTAAATTATTGTAAATATAACTAAAAATATTGGTAATACTTGATTTAAGTTTAAAAAGAATATATTATAGTATAGAATGTGTAAAATTTTTTTGAGAGGTGTTAGAATGCTAGTAGTAGAAAACGTAAGCCACGGATTTGGAGCAAGAACAATATTAGAAAATGTATCCTTTAGACTTAGAAAAGGTGAACATATTGCACTAGTTGGCGCTAATGGAGAAGGAAAATCGAGTTTTTTAAATATAATAACGAAAAAGCTTATGCCTGATGCTGGAAATATAAAATGGTCTTCAAGAGCTACAGTAGGTTACTTAGACCAACACACAGTATTAAGTAAAGGTAAAAGTATAAGAGAAGTGCTTAGAGAAGCTTTTAAGCATATGTTTGATTTAGAGCAAGAAATGATTGCTATGTATGACAAGATGGGAGAAGCTAGTGATGATGAGATGAGTAAGCTTCTTGAAGAAACAGCAGAAATACAAACTATACTTGAAAATAGTGGTTTTTATATGATAGATGCAAAGATACAAGAAGTTGCAAATGGTCTTGGTCTTGGAGAGATTGGTCTTGATAAGGATGTAACTGATTTAAGTGGAGGTCAAAGAACAAAAGTACTTCTGACTAAACTTTTACTTGAAAATCCAACTATTCTTATACTGGATGAGCCTACAAACTATTTAGATGAGGAACATATAACATGGCTTACTAGATATCTTCAGGAATATGAAAACAGTTTTGTTCTAGTATCACATGATATTGACTTTATAAATAATACTTGTAATGTAATATATCATATGGAAAATGGCGAGTTAAATAGATATAAAGGTAATTATGATGAGTTTGTAAGACTGAATGATATAAAGAAACGTCAAGAAGAGCAAGCTTATGATAAACAAGTTGAAGAAAGAAAAAGGTTAGAAGATTTTGTAGCCAGAAATAAAGCTAGAGTTGCAACAAGAGGAATGGCTAATAGTAGACAAAAACAACTAGATAAGATGGAAATACTAGAAAGACCAAAGGAAAAGATAAAACCTACTTTTTCTTTTAAAGATGCCAGAGCAGCAAGCAAGATAATCTTTGAAACAGAAGACTTAGTTTTAGGTTATGATGAAGCGTTAACAAAACCACTTAACTTCCATTTAGAAAGAGGAAAGAAGGTTGCTTTAAAAGGGATGAATGGTATTGGTAAATCTACATTATTAAAAACATTACTTGGAATAATAAAACCATTTGGTGGAAATGTTAGATTGGGAGACTATTTAGAAGTTGGATATTTTGAACAAGAGAGTTCAAGAGAAAATAATAATACACCTATGGATGAAGTTTGGAGTGAATTCCCTGGTCTTACGAATTTTGAAGTTAGACAAGTCCTTGCAAAATGCGGACTTACTAATGAGCATATAACTAGTCAAATGAGAGTATTAAGTGGAGGCGAAGCTGCCAAGGTTAGACTTTGTAAAGTTATGCTAAAAAATATAAACTTTTTAGTACTAGACGAGCCTACAAACCACTTAGATGTAGATGCAAAAGACGAATTAAAGAAAGCTATAAAAGAATTTAAAGGTACAGTTCTTTTAGTATGCCATGAGCCAGAATTCTATTCAGAAATTGTCGATGATGTATGGAATATAGAAGATTTCACTACTAAAATCGTTTAGGTAATTAATTTGTTACTGGGGGGATTTCATGAAAAAGTTTCTAAATATAATTTTTTCAGTGTGTATAAGTGTGGTTGTAATAGTAGGTGCTATTAATTTTACTGTTGGATTTAAGCAACTTTATTATTTTGATATTGATTATTTAAACATATCAGAGTTATCTGGTTTATCTAAAGATGATATAAAATTAAATTATGATTACTTAATAGATTACAACCTAAGTAAGGATGTATCTGAGTTTAAGTTACCAACATTAGAATCTTCTCCAGAAGGGAAAATACATTTTGAAGAAGTGAGAAATATATTTCAAAATATCAATAAATTAGCTAAGTTATTAATGGTAATTTCTTTGGTGGGAATTATATTAAGTATAAAAAATAAAAATATAAAACTACTAAAAACTACATCAATGACATTGATAATAATGCCAGTAGTGTTGGCACTTCCTATTTTGTTGAATTTTGAAAAATCATTTATTATTTTTCATAAATTATTATTTAGAAATGATTATTGGATATTTAATCCTGATTTAGACCCAGTTATAAATATGCTTCCAGAAGAATTTTTCTTTCATGCTGGAATGATGATTTTAATATTGATTTTTGCAGTAAGCATGTTGATTTTTGCAATGTATAAATTATGTAAATTATTTAAAAGTAGAAAGATATAAGGTAGAGCGATATAAATTAAAACTTATATAATAAAAATAGCTATGTAATATTATTTAGACGAAAATGAGTCAAAAAATATTTATGCATAGCTATTTTTAATAAAAAATTATTTTTTGCAAGTAATTTTAACTAAGTCTTGAAATTTTCCCATAATATAATTATAATTATATTTTTTATGAGGTAGTATACAGCTACTGCAATCTTTAATGCCTTTCTCTGTGTACTTAAAGTTTCCTCCACAATTTTCTCCTAAAGCATATAAAGGACAATAGCAAAATAAACAGTTAAATTCTTCTGGTTTATCAGTTTTATGACAAGGGAAAAACTCACAATCTTTGTGATTAAAAAATTTATAATTTTCGCCCATATTTTCCTCCTAATTTAAATAAAATATGAAATCTTTTATAACTATATAAGATTTTGGTGATAATATAATTATACAATATTTTTATTAATAGTTGATAATATAGTACTCTTAATCATATTATTAATGGTATAATTAGTCAACAGAGAAATAATGTAAGTGTTTTTAATACAATTAGATTATGTTTTATAACAAAAAATGAGGTGATTAAGTGAAAGAAATTCAAGAAAGAGCACTTCTTGTAGGTCTGAATTTGACAACAATAGTTAAAAAAAGTGATGATATAGACACTAACGAATCCATGGAAGAACTAAAAGAATTAGCGAAGGCTGCTGGAGCAGAGGTTGTAGGTAGCTTAATTCAAAATAAGCAAGCTGTTGATGCAGCTTATTATATAGGAAAAGGTAAGGTAGAGGAAATAAGAGCATATAGTGAATCATTAGATGCTACTTTAGTAATTTTTAATGATGAATTATCTGGCGCTCAAATTAGGAATATTGAAAATGTTGTTGGAAAAAAAGTAATAGATAGAACTACCTTAATTTTAGATATATTTGCTCAAAGAGCACTTAGTAAAGAAGGTAAATTACAGGTCGAATTAGCACAATTAAAATACAGATTACCACGACTTTATGGAATGGGTGGTGAAATGAGTAGAACTGGTGCAGGAATTGGAACAAGAGGACCTGGTGAACAAAAGTTAGAAGTAGATAAAAGACATATACTTAATAAAGCAGCGGATATAAGACGTGAACTTAAAGAGGTAAAAAAGAATAGAGAGACACAAAGAGTTAAGCGTTTAAAATCAAATATACCAATTGTAGCACTTGTTGGATATACAAATGCAGGAAAATCGACCTTACTAAACGAATTAATAAAGACACACAAGGATTATGAACAAGAAAAAGAAGTTTTTGTAAAAGATATGCTTTTTGCAACTTTAGATGTAACTTTAAGAAAAGCTATTTTGCCAAACAAGAAAGAATTTTTAGTAGTAGATACTGTTGGATTTGTTAGTAAACTTCCCCATGATTTAGTAGAGGCATTTAAGGCTACACTAGAAGAAGTACAATATGCAGATTTAATTTTACACGTAATTGACACAACGAACACTAGTTATGAATTGCAAAAAAGTACAACTGAAGGTGTATTAAAAGAACTTGGTGCAAATGATAAAAAACATATACTTGTATACAATAAAGTAGATAAGCTAGAGTTAGATATATATCCTAAGAGTCAAGAAGATATTGTGTATATATCTGCAAAACAAGGCATAAATATGGATAAACTATTAAATATGATAGAAATTGCTTTAATGGAAAATACTTATTCAGTAAGTTTGATGTTACCTTATGAAAGAGGTGATATATTTAGTAGAATAAAAGATAAATACAATGTGGAGAATTTTGAGTATGGGGAAAATGGTGTAACATTAGATGTAAATTTAGATGAAGAAGATTTTAATATCTATAGAGAGTACATATTAGAAAAATAGGTTTGATATGGATATAAATTGGGAAAATATAGATAATCTTGAAGATTATTTTATAACCTATCTTCTTTACAAAGAATCTAAAACAGTATCTCAAATTAGTAAAATTAGAAACATTTCAAATGTTGAAGCAAGTGAGCAACTTATACAAGCAAAGTTGAAGATAAAAGAAATGCAAAAAGATGATTTTGAGGCATCTAAGGACATTTTAGATAAATTTTTAGAATTAGATAAAATTAAGAGACTTGATTTTATGGATAGCTTAGATGACGAAAAAATGGTATACTTTAAGAGAAAGGTTTTCAAAAGAATCCTTGTAGAGAAAAATGCTGAAGATTTGATTGTTTTAATTTGGGCAACAGGTGAGCTAAAAGATGATAGATTTTTGAAGTTACTCCATCAGCTCACAAACCACAGACACTCAGATATTAGAAGAATAACTTATTCAGCAATAAGAAAGATTGAGTCACCAAGTAGTAGAGAAGTCTTACAAAAAGGTCTCTACGATAAAAATGCACAAACTAGACAATATTGTGCAAAAGCTCTTTCAAAATTAGGAGATGAAAACAGTTTAAAGATTTTACAGCAGTTAAAAGATAAGAATAAGAATTTTGAAAAAGAGTACGTGCTTAGAGCTTATGATGAAGCCATTGAAGCATTATTAAATTTGAAAAAGTAATTTTTTATTAAAGCAATTTGTTTACTTAATGATTTATTTATGGAGTTTAACAAGGTAATTAATAAATTAATGGGAGGGGTTTCAAATGATAGTAAGACGTTGTGCAGGTGGAGTAGTGTTTTATGCTAATAAAGTACTTATTGTAAAAAATGATAGAGGTGAATGGACACTTCCAAAAGGAAAGATACTTGGAGGAGGACTTCCATATGAAAGTGCTGTTGAAAGAGTTAAAGTAGAAACTGGCATAGACGCTAAAATGATAGATGTAGCTGGCGATACTATGTATGAATTTTTCTCAAGAAGTAGACAACAAGAAGTTTGCAATGCGATAATGTGGTATGTTATGGAAGCTTGTAATACTGAATGTGTACTTGCTCCTGAATTCCAAGAAGGTGGATTTTACAAGATAAAAGATGCTTTAGAAATGTTGTCACATCATAAAGAGCAAGCTTTAGTTGAAGTATCTTATAAAAAGTTTAAAGAATTAAAGAAATTAGTTTCAGAGGGCGACGATGTTCCAGCAAACTAGTAGTGAATTTATAGAGTTTTGAGGAAGGGATAGACCCTTCCTTTTTTAATTCCAAGTTTTAGAAATGTATACTTTATAGTTTATCTGATTTGTATTTTAATAAATTATATTGATTTATGTATCAATAAATTATATTAAAAATAAAAATTAAAAATCTTGTGATTTTATTATATAATTGTCTTATAATGCTAACTAAATGAATACTAAAAATTCTATTTACATTTTAATTGGAGTAATTTTTATAAATAAAGATATATTTTAGCAAATGACAAAAATAGGAGGAGTTATAATGAGTAATTATAGGACATTACACGAATTTGGAACAGATGAAATAACAATTGAAAAATCTGTTTTTATTGGATATGCTAAGCCTATACAAAGTGAAGAAGAAGCAGTAGAATTTATAAATGAAATAAAGAAAAAACACAAAGATGCAAATCATAATGTGTGGGCTTATACAGTTGGACAAAATATGAATATACAAAGGTATAGTGATGATGGAGAGCCACAAGGAACAGCAGGGATACCAACATTAGAAGTCATAAAAAAAGAGGACTTGAGAGATGTAGTAGTAGTTGTCACTAGATATTTTGGTGGTATAAAATTAGGTGCAGGTGGTCTGGTTAGAGCTTATACAAAAGGTGCTAAATTAGGCTTAGAAGCTGGAAAAATAATTAGTAAGGTAATGTACCAAGAAGTTAAAGTTAAGATAGATTATACTCAACTTGGAAAGGTACAAAATGAACTGATGAATTTAGGGTACTTTATAAAAGATACCATATATGAGGATAATGTTGAGATAATAGTATATTCAAAGTTAGAAGATGTGGAAAAACTATCAGAGAAAATGATTGATATAACAAGTGGAACAGGAAAGATAGTTTTAGGCGAAGAATTTTATTTATCTGAACAGGATGGAGAAATTTTACTATAAAAATCTTACTGTAATTTAAGCTAAAAGTAAAAAAGTAGAGTAGCAATATAGAAGATAAAAGCATAAAAATAGAATAGTTATATAGAAAATAAAAGCCATTAATTTATATTAAAATAATTTAATGGCTTTTATCAGACTTTGCACAGAATCCTTTTTTAACTTCAAATAAACCAACTAAAAGTAAAAACACTCCAAATATTTTCTTCAATATATCAGACGATAAATAATTAGCTAATAGTGAGCCAAATATAGCTCCTAACACTCCAAATACAGCTATTGGAATAACTAATTTGAAAATTACGTTTTTATTTTTGATATGTATAGCTAATGCTATCAAAGTCATAGGTATGGAGGAAAGTAAGTTTACACTCTGTGCTATTTTAGTATCTATACCAGCAAGTAAAACGAGAGCAGGAATAAGAATAGTTCCACCGCCCATTCCCATTCCTCCAATAATTCCTGCAAAAAATCCAATTAAAGCAAATAACATTAAAACACCATCCTTAATGCTGCAATTATCATAATCAAGCCAAAAGAAATCCTAAGAAACTTTCCAGTAACTTTATTTAGTAATTTAGCCCCTATAATACCACCAACAATACTTCCTGCCGCAACTTTTATTGTTAAGTTAATGTCGTAAGTTCCTTTAGAAACATATAAAACAGAACTTGCTGTTGTCAAGAAAATGATTATAGAAAGAGCTGTTGCATGAGATTTATGTTCTTCTACCTTCACAATATCATTTAATATTGGGACTAAAAGAGTACCACCTCCAGAGCCAAATACTCCGTTTATAAATCCTGTAAATACTCCAATTATCGTATTTTTTATATTGAAATCAAAATATTTTTTCCTTAAGTTATTAGTATTTTTCATAAAAACCACCTTCTAAAATAGTTTTACCAAAATAGGCAAATTATATTTATATAAAATAATATTAAATATAATCTTTCATTTTTGCTTAAATTTGAATAAAAAAAAACATGTTAAAACAACATATTAATATATGGTATAATATATTCAAACAAAGTAGTAAATTGAGAGGAGATAACAATGTCGAATATAAAAATACAAATAGACAAAACTGTAGAATGGCTTAAAAATAAGGTTAATGAGGCAAATGCAAAAGGATTAATTGTTGGTGTATCTGGAGGAATTGATTCAGCAGTAGTTGCCAATTTAATTAAAAAAGCTTTTCCAGAAAACTCTATGGGAGTTATAATGAGCATAAAAAGTAATCCTCAAGATAGAGAAGATGCACTTAAGGTTATAGAAGGATGTGATATAGAATATCTTGATTTAGACCTTATAGAACCACAAAGTGCTATATTAGACATGGTGGTAGGAAATTTAAAAGAGAAACATTTATATAGAGAAGAATATTTAAAAATGACAGATGCAAATTTAAGAGCAAGAGTAAGAATGAGTACTATTTACACAATTGCTAATAACTTAGGATATTTAGTTGTTGGTACAGATAATGCTGCAGAAATACACACTGGATACTTTACTAAGTTTGGTGATGGTGGAGTTGACATTTTACCAATTGCAAATTTAACTAAAGCTGAAGTATACGAATGGGCAAAAGAACTTGGTGTTCATGAAGATTTAATAAATAAAGCTCCTTCAGCAGGTCTTTGGGAAGGACAAACAGATGAAAATGAAATGGGAACTACTTACAATATGATAGATGCTGTATTAGAAGGTAGATTAGATGAAGTTCCTCAAAGAGACCAAGAGATAATAGAAAGACTTCATAGAATAAGTGAACACAAGAGAAAAACGCCTGCACAACCTCCTAAGTTCTAATTTACTATTTTCAAGATTTGTGATAAAATTTACAAGTGATAAAAATTAGAATAATTAATTGTACGTATTAAGGAGTGGAAATATGGGACGTATAGGAAATATAATTAATAGAAAAGGTAAACAAGATGCTCAAAGAGCAAAAATATTTACTAAACATGCTAGAGCAATAGCCGTTGCAGCTAAAGAAGGTGGAGCAGACCCAGAATATAATGCAGCATTAAAAACAGCTATAGAAAAAGCTAAGGCAGATAATATGCCAAATGATAATATAGATAGAGCTGTTGCTAAAGGTGCTGGTGCAGGTGCTGGAGAAGACTATGAAACTATAGTTTATGAAGGATATGGACCTGGTGGGGTTGCTGTTATAGTAGAGACTTTAACTGACAATAAAAATAGAACTGCTGGTAATGTAAGATATTACTTTGATAAAAACGGAGGAAACCTAGGAACTACTGGATGTGTGTCTTTTATGTTTGATAACAAAGGACAAATATTAGTTGGTGCAGGAGATGGCGTTTCAGAGGAAGAATTAATGGATGTTGCATTAGAAGCAGGTGCTGAAGATTTTATAACAGAAGAAGATGGTTATGAAATAATAACTACACCAGAAGATTTTTCTAGTGTTCGTGATGAATTAAAAGCAAAAGGGTATGAATTTATATCTGCTGATGTAAAGATGATACCTCAAACTACAACTGTACTAACTGAAGAATCTCATTTAAAAATGATGAATAAATTAGTTGATATGCTTGAAGAAGATGATGATGTTCAAGATATATATCATAACTGGGAAATGGAAGAATAAATATTCTAATATCTTAGAAATGTATACACCTCTGAGCCATGTTTGCATAATAATATGTTAATATGGTTCAGAGGTGTTTTTATGTCTATAAAAATTGTTCTATAAAAATATATCTTATAAAATATTGTAGATATTAAACATCCTATTATAGGAGATATGAGAGTCAATGGAAATCCAGTTAAGTTGATGACAACAAAAGCTCAAATTAATGTACCAGCGCCATCTTTAGGAGAAAATAATGAGGAGATTTATAGAAGTTGGCTTGGCTTTGATAGTGGTAAAATAAATGATTTAAAAGAAAATGGAGTTATCTAATTTTAGAGGAAAAGTATAAATATAATATTCATTATCTTCTAAGAATTGTAAATCAAATCTAAAATTATCAGAAGCATTTAAGATAGGAAAATCTATTTAGACACTAAGTCTTTTTGGATTTTCCTATTTTCGTTAAAAAATTTATACTATTGGAACAGGTACATAGATGTACTAAACTAAAGTATTAACAATTTAAATTAATAGAGAATAAACTATTTATATGTTGAATAAAGGCCTCCTTATTAGAGTTTAAATAAACTTGTGAATATATTACCTAAACTATTTTAGTGAAAATATCAAAAGTGAGACCGCATTCTCAAAAATGAGACTGTGTTTTTTAAGTATTTTCTCGAAAATGAGACAAAAATATTGTTTTATGGGTTTTGTTGGATAAAAATTCTTTCGTGAATTACAATCTAATCAATTCTAAAGTTAAAAATTATTAAAAATTCAGTGAAATTTATGTATATTTTGTTTATTTTATCAAAAAAAACAGTTTTTTAACAAAAATAGAGAAATTAAATATAAGTTGGCGTAGAACTTGCTACTATATATTAACAAGAAAGTGTAGAAAAAATAACAATAAATAATGGGGGGAATATGATGGGATTTGTAATGGACAATTTGAAAAATCTTAAGGTGGAAGTTAAGGATAAAGTCTGTGTTATTACTATAAATAGACCTAAAGCTTTAAATGCTCTTAACAATGACACTCTTAGAGAATTATCTCAAGTTATTGATGTAGTATCAGAAAAGGATGAAATATTAGGAGTTATTATTACTGGAGAAGGTAAAGTTTTTGTAGCTGGAGCTGACATACGTCAGATGCAAAACTATAAAAGTGAAGAAGGCAGAAAATATGCAGGTTATGCCCAAGGAATTTTTGATAAAATTGAAGCTCTTGAAAAAATAGTAATAGCAGCAGTTAATGGATATGCATTAGGTGGTGGATGTGAACTTGCTATGAGCTGTGACATTAGAATTGCATCAGAAAAGGCTATATTTGGGCAACCTGAAGTTAATTTAGGAGTCATTCCATGTTTTGGTGGAACTCAAAGATTATCAAGACTTGTTGGAACTGGGATAGCCAAGGAATTAATTTTTACAGGAAGGCAAGTAAATGCAGAAGAAGCTAAATCTATTGGTCTTATTAATAAAGTGGTTCCAAGTGATGTGCTTTTACAAGAATCGATGAATATGATGAACCAAATAGTTGAAAAAGCACCAATAGCAATAAGATATGCAAAAGTTGTTATTAATAAGGGGATAGATATGGATTTAAAAAATGCTCTTGAATTAGAGAAAGATATTGCAGGTTTAACTTTTGCTACAAGAGATAAGCAAGAAGGAATGAATGCCTTTATAGAAAAGAGAAAACCGATTTTTGAAAATAAGTAGCTATTATAACTATTGAAACAAATATAGAACATATTTAAAATCTAAATTTCGTGAAAAAATACATATAGTTTTATAGTTTAATTTTAAAAGGAGTTAATTTATGAATACGGGAGTAATTATAAGTTTAGTAGGGATTATCATAGCCCTATCCCTTCTAGTTGTAATGGTTATGAAGGGCGTAAATATTTTTATAATAGCAATTGTATGTTCATTATTAGTTGCTATAACAGGAAATTTAAATGTGTATGATGCACTTAAGGTGGATTATATGACAGGATTTGTTGGATTTCTTCAGGCAAATTTCTTTATTTTCCTAACAGGTACCTTAATGGGAAAAATAATGGAGATTACTGGAGGAGCAAAATCTATTGCTAAGATGATTGTAAGATGGATTGGGAAGGATAAAGCATTACTTTCTATTCCAATAGCTTGTGGAATATTAGCCTATGGGGGAGTAAGCGTTTTTGTTGTAAGTTTTGCTGTGTTTCCGATAGCTTTAGAAATTTTTAAAGAAGCTGATTTGCCACGACGATTTATACCAGCAGCCTTGACTTTTGGATGTTCAACTTTTGCTATGGTTGCACCAGGGGCACCTCAGATTCAGAATATTGTCCCAGCTTCAACATTAGGAACAGATATTATGGCTGGAGCAGTAAATGGATTTATATCATGTGCAGTAATGTTTATAGTTGGAAGCATTATTTTATACAAAATGGTTTCAAAAGAAAAGGCTAATGGTGGGCATTTTATAGCACATGAATCAGATACATTTGATGAAGTAGCAGCAACTAATTCCAAGAGAGAAAATGGTCCTAATGGTCTAATTGCATTAATTCCATTAATAGTATCAATCTTGATAATCAATGTGAAAATTAATGGAAAAGCAATAGTACCAATTGAGGTAGGAGTATTTATTGGAGCTTTATTAGTGTATTTATTGTTAAATAAATATCAAGATAATACCAAAATAGTTGGACATGTTGGTGATGCATGTAAAACTACAGTAGTAGCAATATGTAATACTTGTGCTGTAGTTGCATTTGGCTCAGTTGTAAAATCAGCAGTTGGTTTTGACTTCATAGTTAATGCTATGACTAATATTCCTGGACCTCCTATTGCAGGGGCTGCAGTTGGGACTACAGTTATTGCAGGTATCTGTGGGTCAGCTTCAGGTGGACTTGGAATTGCGGCTCCACTTCTTGGACCAGTATTTTTAGCTAAGGGTGTTTCTGCTGCTGCATTAACTAGAACTATGGCAATTTCGTCAGCAGCATTAGATTCACTTCCACATAATGGATATATCGTTACTGTAACAAATGGTCTATGTAATGAATCACATAAGGATGCTTATATGCCAATATTCTGGGTAACTGTTTTAACCCCGATTATTGGAACTGTAGTAGCAGTTCTTCTGTTTACGATGTTCCCAGGATTACCATAACAGAAAAGATAAAAAGTATAAATTATATTTTGATATTGTAGAATCAATTTTCAAAGTATGTATAATAAATTTTATGTTTTAATAACATAAATACCATATTTAAAATACCAAGTTGACAGTATAAGGAGGAATTGAAAGTGTTAAATAAACCATTAGAAGGAGTTAAGGTCATTGACTTAACATATTTTGTAGCAGGTCCAGGTACTTCTAAAATATTAGCTGACTGGGGTGCTGATGTTATTAAGGTAGAACCAAGCTTTGGAGACCCAGGAAGAAAGACAGGGGCAACAATGACAATGCCAATAGATGATTATAATAATCCTTTTTACAGCACATATAATTCAAATAAAAGAGGCTTGTCTATAAATCTTAAGAGTGAGGCTGGAATTGAAATTATGGATAAGCTTTTAAGTGAAGCAAACGTATTTGTTTCAAGCTATAGAACAGGAGCGCTAAAAAGACTAGGTCTTGACTATGAATCATTAAGTAAAAAGCATCCACATCTTATCTGGGGACAAATAAATGGTTTTGGTGATTTCGGACCTGCTAAGGATAATGCAGGTTTTGATACAGTTGCTTTTTGGGCAAGAAGTGGAGCTATGCTTGATATTGCAGAGAAGGATACAAGTCCAATAAACCCACCTATAGCCTTTGGAGATGCCACAACTTCTTGCAGTTTATCTGGAGGTATATGTGCAGCTTTATACCAACAATCTAAAACTGGAAAAGGACAAAAAGTAATGGCATCTTTATTTGGACAAGCAATATGGAATGCATCATCTTTATTAGCATCTACACAGTTTAGCGATGAGTATCCAAAAACTAGAAAAAATGCCATTTCTCCAGTAATAAACTCTTATCGTTGTAAGGATGGAAAGTGGATATTCTTAAGCATTCTAGAGCATGAAAGATATTTTGAGGCACTTTGCAGATTATTTGGAAGAGAAGATTTAATAAAAGAAGAGAAATTTGCATCTTCAGTAGAAAGTAAGAAAAATGCTACAGAACTTATTAATATTTTGGATGGTGAATTTGCAAAATTTACTCAAAATGAGATGGTTGAAAAGCTTACTACTGCGGATATAGCCCATGAGAGAATTCAACATGTTAATGATGTGGTAACTGATGAACAAGCTATTGCTAATAACTATATATATGAACATACAAGTAAAAATGGAAATAAGACAATGCTTGCATCCACTCCAGTTAAGTTTGGGAATATTGAAGTTAACATGACTTGTGATGCTCCACTTATAGGAGAACATTCAGATGAGATATTGAGAGAGCTTGGATACAGTGATTCTGATATAGAAGTTCTAATTGAGTCTGGAATTGTAGCAATGAATAAAGAAACATGTGAAGTACGTTAATGAATAGGAGGAAATTTTATGGATTTTAGATTAACAGAAGCACAACTAATGCTTCAAAGAGTAGCAAAAGAATTTGCAGAGAATGAAATAGCACCAATAGCTGCTGAAACAGATAGAACAGGTATTTTTCCAAGAGAGCTTTTTAGCAAAATGGCTAAAATAGGCTTTAATGGTATTGGAACACCTGTAGAGTATGGCGGTTCTGGTGGAGCAGATATAGAAAAGGTAATTGTTGTTACTGAGGTTGCCAAAAAATGTGCAGCATCTGCAGCAATATTATCAATACACACAATATACGCTCAAGCTATTTTGAAATTTGGTACTGAGGAACAAAAGAAAAAATACCTTCCAATGATGGCTGAAGGTGGGTGTGTAGGTGCCTTTGCTTTAACTGAGCCTAATGCTGGTTCAGATGCTGCAAGAGCTGCAACAACTGCAATTATTGATGAAGCAACTGATGAATACGTCTTAAATGGGACTAAGTGTTTTATTTCTGGTGGAGGTCAAGCAGAATCATTAATAATATTTGCATTGACAGAGCCATCAAAGGGAATAAAGGGCATGTCTGCTATCATCGTTGACAAAGGTACGCCAGGTTTTTCAATAGGAAAAATTGAAGAAAAAATGGGTATCCATGGTTCAGAAACTGCAGAGTTAATATTTGATAATTGTAGAGTTCCAAAGTCTAATTTATTAGGAAAAGAAGGGAAAGGCTTTAACATAGCTATGACTTGTCTAGATGGAGCAAGAATTGGAGTTGGAGCTCAAGCTGTAGGAATTGCGGAAGGCGCTTTAGAAGAGAGTATCAAATATTCTAAAGAAAGAGTTCAGTTTGGCAAGCCAATTTCAGCTTTGCAAGGTATTCAATGGTATATAGCAGATATGGCGACTATGGTGGAATCAGCAAAGTTGTTAGTATATTATGCTGCAGACCTGAAAGCTAGAGGGGAAAGACACACTAAAGAAGCTGCTATGGCAAAATACAATGCGTCACGTACTGCAAGAGAGGTTACAAACCTAGCTCTTCAAATCCATGGAGGATATGGATATATGAAGGATTATCCATTAGAGAGAATGTACAGAGATGCCAAGATAACAGAAATTTACGAAGGTACTTCAGAAATACACAAGGTTGTTATTTCAAGAGCAGTACTAGGATAGGAGGAAGAGCATGAATATAGTTGTTTGTTTAAAACAAGTTCCAGATACTAACGAAGTTAAAATAAATAAAGAGACAGGTACTCTAATAAGAGATGGTGTACCAAGTATAATCAATCCAGATGATAGAAATGCTTTAGAAGAAGCTTTAAAAATAAAAGATGAACTAGGAGCAGTGATTAAGGTTGTAAGCATGGGACCCCCTCAAGCTAAAAGTGCTTTAAAAGAAGCTTTGGCAATGGGTGCTGACGAAGCATATTTAATTTCAGATAGAGCTTTTGGTGGTTCAGACACTTGGGCTACATCTACAATTATTGCTGCTGCTATAGAGAAGGTTGGAAAGTATGATGTAATATTCTGTGGAAGACAAGCTATAGATGGAGATACAGCTCAGGTTGGACCAGAGGTTGCAGAATTCTTAGGTGTCCCACAGGTTACATATGCAAAAGAAGTAAAGGTTCAAGATGATAAATTACTAGTAACTCGTTATACAGAGACAGGAGATTATTTAATAGAAGCAAAGATGCCAGTTTTATTAACTGCTATAAAAGAGTTAAATAATCCAAGATATCCAAGTGTCAAAGGAATCTTAGAAGCTTACAATAATGGAGATGCAAAGATTACTGTGTTAACACTTGAAGACTTAGCTGTTGATACAACTCAAATTGGATTAAAGGGTTCGCCTACAAATGTTTACAAGTCTTTTGTACCAGTTAAAGACAAGCATAATGAAATAATCGAAGGTATAAATAAAAAGGAAAAAGCTGAGAAACTAATAGAAATACTATTCGATTTGAAACTAGTATAGGAGTGTTAAGATGATGAGAGCAAAAGTTAATCAAGGTATAAATTTAAATGATTATAATGGTGTTTGGGTAATAGGAGAGCAAAGGGAAGGTAAAATAAATCCTGTTACTATAGAACTTATTGGTGAAGGAAGAAAGCTTGCTGACCAATTAGGAAAAGAGCTTGCAGTTGTAATAGCTGGATATGAAGTAGAGAAAGAAGTAAAGGAGTTACTTCACTATAGTGTTGATAAAGCTTATTATATCAACGACCCTCTTCTTAAAGATTTCACAACTGATGGATATGCAATTTCAATTGCAGGTTTAATTGAAGAGAAAAAGCCAGAGGTTGTACTAGTTGGAGCTACTTCTATAGGAAGAGATATCGCACCTAGAATTGCAGGTAAAGTTGGAACAGGTCTAACTGCTGACTGTACAAAACTTGAAATAGATTCAACAGATAATAAGTTATTACAAACAAGACCAGCCTTTGGTGGAAATTTAATGGCTACTATTGTTTGTCCAAAAAATAGACCACAGATGTCAACAGTTCGACCAGGTGTTATGGCAAAAGCTGTAAGAACTGAATCAGAGACTGGAGTTTTAGAGGTTGTTACTCCAGAACTTAATGAAAAAATGATTAGAACTAGATTAGTAGAAATTCTTCCAAAAGAAAAGAAATCTATAAATCTAACTGATGCTAGAATAATAGTATCAGCAGGAAGAGGATTAAAGAGGGCAGAAGGATTTGAACTAATAAAAGAATTAGCTGATAAATTGGGGGCAGAGATTGGTGCTTCAAGAGCGGCAGTAGATTCAGGGTGGATAGAACATTCTCATCAAGTGGGACAAACAGGAACTACTGTTAGACCAGAGTTATACATTGCGTGCGGGATATCTGGAGCAATACAGCATTTAGCAGGTATGAGTGATTCTAAATATATAGTTGCTATAAATAAAGATTCAAAGGCACCTATTTTCAGTATATGTGACTATGGAATTGTAGGGGATTTATATGAAATTCTACCTGAAATGATAGAATCATTAAATAGGTAACTTCTAGAAAACATTGAATATATAGAATGGTAAGTCTTATAATATTGTATTGTAAGACTTATTATTTTTGCTGAAGGTTATAGTGGAGGGATGAAACAATGAAAGAGCACTGGTATAAGGATATATTTGCAAGAGTATTATCCATGACTGATGATGGTTTTATTGTTGTAAATAAAGATGGAGTAATCATAGATATTAACGATAAATATTGTGACTTCTTAGGGAAAGAAAGAGACGATATAATAGGACACAATATACAAAGTATTATACCAAATACAAAAATGTTAGATATTATGAGAGATAAATATTGTGAAGAAGGAGCTATACACCATTACTTAGGTGGAAAAACAAAAGAAAAAAGTGTAATAGTAAGTAGGTCTTATGTGGAGAATGATAATGGAGAAGTAGTTGCAGGGGTAGCTCAAGTTAAATTTAGATTACAATCCTTTGATGTAGCTAAAAAGTTAATGTCAGAATATATGGAACTCCAATATTATAAAGAACAGTTCAAGGATAAATGTAGTTTTGACAAGCTCATAGGTGAAAATAGAGATTTCATAGAACTTAAGAAGACAGGTATGAAAGCTTCTAAAACGAACTTCTCAGTGCTTTTAACAGGTGAAACAGGTACAGGTAAAGAAGTCTTTGCTAGAGCAATTCACAATAATAGCAGTAGAGCAGACAAGCCTATGGTTAGTATAAACTGTGCTGCAATACCAGAAGAACTATTAGAATCAGAGCTATTTGGGTATGACGAAGGAGCTTTTACAGGAGCAAAAAAAGGAGGCAAAAAAGGTAAGTTTTTAGTTGCAAATAATGGCACAATCTTCTTAGATGAAATAGGTGACATGCCTTTGACCATGCAAGCAAAACTTTTAAGAGTTCTTCAGGAAAGTGAAATAGAACCAGTTGGAGGTCTTAAAACTATAAAAATAGATGTAAGAGTAATTTCTGCTACAAGAAAGAATTTAAGTAAAATGGTTGAAGAGGGATTATTTAGAGAAGATTTATACTATAGGTTAAATGTAATAAATATTCATATGATGGAATTAAAGGACAGACAAGATGATATTTTATTGTTAGCAAATTATATACTAAATAAATTGAATGTTGAATATAAGGAATTGAAGGTTTTAAGTGATAAAGTTAAAAATTGTTTTATTAACTATATTTGGCCAGGAAATATAAGAGAACTGCAAAATGTAATAAAAAGTGCTTATGCTGTAAGTGATGATATGGTCATTATGATGTGTGACCTTCCATCTAAAATGGATAATATAAGCAGAGTAGCTCAATGTAATGTGGATAGTAATTGCTCAATTCATGAAATGGTTGAAAATTATGAGAAGAGTTTAATTATTGATGTATTAAGGAAGTACAATTGGAAATGTTCCAAGGCAGCAGAGGTTATGGGAATACACAAAAGTCTTTTGTATAAGAAAATAAAAAAGTATGAAATTGAATTAAACAATTAAGATGACTTGAATTAAGATTAAGGCACACAAAAAATCACCCTTATACAGTGAACTATACCCACTGTTTTAACTGTATAAAACAGTGGGTATAGTTCAAAATTAGAGTGATTTTTACTTTATTTAATATTTATAAAAAATGTTTTAAAATATTTATCTTATTATTTAATCATAATTTTCCACTTCTTTATCAAGTTCTTTTCCACAAGAATCACATTTATATATAGCATTATATCCGTAATCATATTCATCAACTATTTTCTTTTGTCTAAATACACCACCACAATCACATAAAAAACCGTTTTTTATAAGAGTAACAATAAATTGTGATTTTATAAATTTTATATCATTACATTTATCATTAGTGTAAAAATTATAAATATAAGAGTTGTCACATTCATCTCTCAATTCAAATTTTTCAATATATGTGTTGTTTTTTAACTCCTCAAATTCTTCTTTAGTTAAGTATGACTTTTGTTGCAATTCGTGTAAGCGCTTAATTTGGTCCATAATTTATATCCTCCTAATAATTTTAGTATTTTAAGCTTAGATAAGGACTCTAAGTTTTATTAAATTTATCTCAAGGAATTATTTAAATTATATTTAGTTTTATTTAATTACAACATAAATAAATTAGCTATAAATAAAAACTAATTTTAAAAATAATTTCCTATGAAAATCTAAATTACTAACCCCTTATTAACCCGAAAAACTAAAAAAGAAAATAAAAAATATATCTAATCTAAATGATATATAAATAAAGGTGTTTTATATAAATTTAACTTTAAATATCTCAACTGTAATATATAAAAATATATTATAGTTAAAATATACCACATATTTTGGGTATTGTATACTGGAATTAAAGCAAATAATTTATTTTTTAACACACAAATGATTTTATAAAAAAAAACAAGACTGAAAAATTCTTATATTATTTGATAGAATAAAAATGATAGTAAATTTATTGAATTTTATAAAATTTATAAGGAGTGAACTTAAAATATGCAAGAGAATAAAAATGATATATTTGAATCAATAGATAATGATGACTTTGACAATAAAACAGAAGATGAGTATTTAGAAATAGTAAAGCAAAATGGATTAAATTTAATATACATAAAAAATCAAACAGAAAAGATATGTCTGGAGGCTGTTAAACAAAATTGTAATGCAATAAAGTGTGTTGATAATCAAACAGAAAAAATATGTATAGAAGCAGTCAAGCAAGATTGGAGAATGTTAGAATTTGTTGAAGATCCAACAGAAGAAATATGTATGTTAGCACTTAGTCAAGATGGAACAGCATTAAAATATATAGAAAATCAGACAGAAGAATTATGTTTAAGAGCTGTTGAAAAAAATGGTACAGCTTTAGCATTTGTAAAAGAGCAAACAGAAGAAATATGTATAGAAGCGGTTAGAAATAGTGAATTTGGATTAGCAAGGGTAAAAAATCAAACAGATAAAATATGTATGGAAGCAGTTAAACAATGTAGTTATAACCTAAAATGGGTGGAAAATCAGACAGAAGAAATATGTATGGAAGCAGTAAGACAAAATGGGCTTGATTTGAAGTTTGTAAAAAATCAGACAGAAACAATATGTCTAAGAGCAGTAAGACAAAACGGTATGGCTTTAGAGTTTGTAAAGGAACAGACTGTTGGAATATGCTTGAAAGCAGTGAGACAATATGGAATGGCTCTAAAATTTGTGAAAGAACAAACAGAAGAAATTTGCACAGAGGCTGTTAAACAAGATAAAAGAGCTCTTAGTTTTGTCAAAGGAGATAAAGAAAAATATAAAGTTTTATGCGATGGCAATGAGCCATTTGCAAAAAGATACGTTAGAAATGTAATAGAAAAAGAAAATAGAGCTTTGATTAAAAAAGGAGAAGAAAATGCAAAAATCAAAATTGCAGGAAAACTTCATGATAGAGGCATGTCTTTTGAAGATATATCAGATATAGTTGAGATTGAAATAAATAAGTTAAAGGTGAGTTTGGGGATTTTTTAATATAAAATAGTTAATTAAATAATAATTGGATAGTTCTTTGTAGGATAGTAAAATAAGTGCTATAATTTGACATATAATAAATTATTTTTATTACACATTAAGGAGGGATTGAAATTGAAAATTACAATATTGTATCAAACAAGAAGTGGAAACACAGAAAGGGTAGCTAAGTTAATAGAAGATGGTGCTAAAAAGGTAGACGGAATAGAAGTTAGACTTATGAGATTAGATAGTATTGATACAGAGTATTTAAATGAAAGTAAAGCAGTAATATTTGGAACACCAACATATTTAGCTAATACAACTTGGGAAGTAAAAAAATGGTTTGATGAGGATTCAAAAAAGATAAATCTAGCTGGCAAGTTGGGAGCAGTTTTTGCTACATGTGACTATGTCTGTGGAGGTCCTGATGTAGCAATTCTTACTATAGTAGGGCATTTAATGGTTAAGGGAATGCTTGTGTACTCTGGAGGTGGCTCTTTAGGAAAACCATTTATACATTTAGGACATGTACATTCAATTGAAGGACCAGAAATACAAGACGAAAAAGCTGTAATATTTGGAGAAAGAATTGCTACAAAAGCAAAAGAATTATTTGCTTAATTTCTATATACATAACAATGCTTGAAATAAGTTTAATGTTTTAATGGGGATTTAAGGTAAAAATTGTATACAAATAAAAATTTTCCATAAAATTACTCAATATGCTATCAATATGAATTATAATATGATTGTAAACATATTATATTAAATAAAATAGATAAAATTAAACGATAATAGTGAGGTAAGTTTATGGTATGGCATATAGAATATGAAATTTTTTCTGCAATTATAGTTATTTTTTTGATGGTATACTTTTTTAAAAGTAAATTTATACCTACTTTACAAAATAAAATATATTGTGCACTTTTAATTTGTTCATTTTTATTCATAATTTCAAATGTTTTAGGCTCACTTTGTCTAAATAATATAGACAAACTTCCAATTTTTTTAACTGCTTCATTGAATCAAATATATTTATTTTTATTGCCAATACCAGCGGCTCTTGTATTATTTTATGTCATGGCTATTATTTATCAAGATATTAGATATATGAAAAAAAAGCTTTTATTTTTATCTATACCACTTATAATTTGTATGATTCTATCTATAACTAATCCTTTTACACACATTTTATTTGGACTGTCAAAAGAAACAGGTTATGTACGTGGTTATGGATATGCTGCAACTTTTTTATCATTTTTCTTTTATGCAATATATTCGGCATTTTTATCTTTTAAATACAAAAAAGCAATGCATGAATCTAAAATATGGGCTATTAGAGGTTTTCTCATAGTTTCAATTATAGCAATTATTTTACAGGCAATTTTTTTACAGTATCTTCTTACAGGAACAGCATGTGCATGTAGTTTGCTCTTGACATATCTCTCCATGCAGAATAGAGGTCTTATCATTGATGACCTTACTGGTGTACTTAATAGACAATCCTTTATTCAAGAACTAGATTTAAATATAAATACTGAACAATCAGGATTTATCATTACAATTGCTCTTGATGATTTCAAATTTATGAATGAAACTTTTGGAACTAAAAATGGAGATATTGCATTAAAAGAGGTTGGGAAATATTTGATTCATATTCATGATGTAAATCATGTGTATAGAATAGGAGGAGATATATTTTCTATTGTTGTTAATAGCCAGTTAGGTATATCTCCAGAGAAAATTACTAAACAGATAGAAGAAAGATTTAAAAAAGCATGGCTAATAGAAGAGATAAGTTTTAACTTATCAACTAGTATTGCAGTTGTTTCTTTTCCAGAAAATGCTGAAACGACAGAAGATGTTATAGTTGCAATTGACTTCTCTATACATGAAGCAAAACGCTCTGAATCAAGACAAGTTATTTATGCAGATGCATCTATAAGTGAAAAGATAAAGAAAAAACATATAATAAAAAATTGTTTGAAAGAAGCTCTAGAAAATGATGGCTTTGATGTATATTATCAGCCTATATTTTCTACTAGTAAAGATAGATTTGCTTTAGCAGAGGCTTTGATTAGGCTAGAACATAAAGAGTTAGGGTTTATACCACCAGATGAATTTATACCAATTGCAGAGCAGACAGGTCTTATTAATTCAATTGGATTAGTGGTTTTTGAGAAGGTATGTAAATTTATAGCTAGTGATGATTTTGAAGATTTAAAGTTAGATACCATAGCTGTCAATCTTTCTGTAGTACAATGCATGCAAAAGAATTTGGCTGATGATTTGTTTGATATTATGAAAAAATACAAAGTGCCACCAAATAAATTTAAACTTGAAATTACAGAAACTGTGGCATCAGGTTCATTTAATATAATTAGAGAGACAATGGAAAAATTAATTACTTTAGGGGTTAAATTTGCACTTGACGATTTTGGGATAGGTTATTCTGGAGTTACTAATATGCTTTCCTTACCATTTTCAGTAATTAAGTTAGATAAGAGTCTGATTTGGTCTATGAATGAAGATAGTAAGCATAAACTCACAGTTGAAACTATTATATCTCTTATAAATAAATTAAATATGAAAGCTGTAGCAGAAGGTGTTGAAACCATTGAATACGCTAAAGATTTAAAGTCTATGAATTGTGAATATTTACAAGGGTATTATTTTTCTAAACCTGTTCCAGAGGAAATTTTAAGGGATTTGTTGAGAGAAAATGCTTTTACAGTTTAATACCCTTTATTTTTTTAATTACAATTTTGTTCATTGACACTATTAGCTAAATATTATAAAATTAACACAATAATAAATATTAAAATTATTATATATATTATTAATATTTAATATTAATTCCTAGAGTAAAGATTTATTATATATTTTTATAGCTTAAAATATATATTTTACTTAATTATTCTAACGTAAGAAAGGAAGATGTGACATGAATAAAAAGAAAATATTAGTACCAATTGATGGAACAGAAAGAAGTATGCATTCTTTGGAATTTATACAAGGAATATTCAAAAAAGATGAAGTCGAAGTGGAAATAATGAATGTAAAAGAACTAGTATTTATTGATGGCATATCCCTAGCTGAAGAGATAAAGAATTCTGAGAACTTAGGAAGACGAATCCTGGACAGAGCAGCAGAGATAATGGGAGAGTATGATGTTAAAGTTCATTTTACTTTTGGTTATCCAGGAGATGAAATAATTAGAAAAGCAAAAGAAGATAATGTAGATATTATAGTTATGACAAAATCTACTAAAAAAGGTCTAACAAGAATGATAGGTTCAGTAACAGCAAGTGTAGTTAAACAAGCAAAGTGTATAGTAATGATTGTACCGGAGTAGAATTAGTGAGGTATCTGAAATATGAATAAAAAAATAGCAGCAGTTTGTGAAAGTGAAAAAAGTTCAAATTCTCTTAAAGAAGCTGCAAATATTTTAGGGTTTGACTTAGTTTATGAAATTCAAAACGATGGAAGTATAAAAAATGAACTTTCTATGTATGATATAGAAGATGCATCTATAGTGTTATTTGTTACAAGTGATTCTATAGAGGGTATAGAAAAGATTGATAGATTTATAGATAGGGAGTTTTATGAGGTCGAACCAAAATATATAATAAGTGATGCAAAATCTATAGTAAATGAAATTTTAATAGATTTAAATTAATCTTAAAAATATAGGAAAAGCTTCAAGTAAATAGTATTTACTTGAAGCTTTTTTAATATTGAGGATTAAATTATATTTGTTATTATACAATATTTAGATGAAACACTCATTTACTGAAGTTAGAATTCCTATTGAAAAGGACAATCCTGCAATACTTAGGGACGAATATATGTTGAAGAAAAGATGGTTTCTGCTTTAAGAAAATTAGGGGCAGATTATGTATTTGATACTACATTTTCAGCTGATTTAACCATTATGGAAGAAGCATCTGAATTAATAGAGCTTATAACAAAGAATGATAAATCACTAAATTTACAAGTTGCTGTCCAGTTTGGGTTAAGTTTGTAGAAACATTTTATCCAGAACTGATACCAAATTTATATCCAGAATATAATTCTAAAAATTATATGTTAAATAATATATCAGAAAATGAGAATATTTAAATAAAAAAAATAATATTATATATAGTTGACAAAATGTGGAAATTAATATACTATATAAATATAGAAATAGTAATCATTACTATTATTAAAAAGGGGAGGAATTAATTATGAACTTAAAAGGAACTAAAACAGAAAAGAATTTAATGGCAGGATTTGCAGGGGAATCAGAAGCAAGAAATAAATATACATACTATGCATCAAAAGCTAAAAAAGAAGGTTACAATCAAATAGCTGCTATATTTGAGGAAACTGCTAACAATGAAAAAGAACATGCAAAACTATGGTTTAAACTTTTACATGATGGAATGCCTTCAACAGAAGAAAATTTAAAAGATGCAGCAGCAGGTGAAAATTATGAGTGGACTGACATGTATGCAACATTTGCTAAAGAAGCTAGAGAAGAAGGATTTGACAAAATAGCTTATTTATTTGAAGCTGTTGGAAGAATAGAAAAAGAACATGAAGAAAGATACTTAAAACTTTTAGAAAACCTAAATGAAGGAAAAATATTTAAAAGAGAAGAAGAAGTTGTTTGGCAATGTCAAAACTGTGGTCATGTGTATGTAGGTACTGAAGCACCAGAAAAATGCCCTGTATGTGACCATCCAAAAGCTTATTTCAATATAAAAGCTGAAAACTATTAAAAATTATTATAATTAAAAAGGAATGTTAACTATGAAATTTTCTAAACAAAGAGAACTGATTTTAAATGAAATATTAAATAATCCAGTTCATCCTACTGCTGATTGTTTGTATGAAAGTCTAAAAAAAGATAATCCGAGCTTAAGCTTAGGGACTGTGTATAGAAATTTAGCTCAGCTAACAGAACATGGTTTTATAAAAAAAGTTAGTATTCCAGGAAATCCAGATAGATTTGATGGTAGAATAGAAAATCACTATCATATTATATGTGAAGTATGTGGAGAGGTGTACGATTTAGAATCTGAAATTCTTAGCAATTTAAAAGAATCAATATCAGAAGAAACAGACATAAAAATAACATCTTATAACATAAGTTTTAAAGGGATTTGTAATAATTGTAGAAAGTGTAGTCAAGTAGGTTAACTTTTCAAATTCTAAAAATAATTAATGAGGTGAGTTTATGTGTAGTGAAAAAAGATTTTTTATATGTGAGACTTGTGGTAATCTTATAGGGATGATACACAGTGCAGGTGTTCCTGTTTTCTGTTGTGGAAAGCCTATGAAAGAGCTTGTTCCTAATACAACAGATGCAGCAGTTGAAAAACATGTGCCTGTGATTGAAGTAGATGGAAATAATGTTACTGTTAAAGTGAGTAGTGTTGCTCATCCAATGACTAAAGAACATCATATAGCATGGGTGTATCTTATGACTGAACAAGGTGGTCAACGTAAATGTCTAGCAGTAGATGGAGAACCTGTAGTTAAATTTGCTTTGAATGATGACGATAAAGTAATATCTGCATATGCTTATTGTAATTTACATGGATTATGGAAAGCTGAATTGTAATATTTAAATAAACTGAATTAAAAAGGAGGCTAAAAAATAGAAATTTATTTCTATAAAAATAGCCTCCTATAAATTTATATAATCTCAAATCTTAATTTATTTTGAGATTAATAGCGTATAAGGAGAAAATAATATGTCAATTTATAAATGTAGTGTTTGTGGATATATTTATGATGAATCTAAAAATGATAAAACATGGGATGAGTTTAGTGAAGACTGGACATGTCCTGTATGTACAAAGGGTCGTAGTTATTTTGGAAAAATAAGTACAGTGTATTTTGAAGGTGAAGAAAAAAAAGAAAATAAAATAGAAGCATCTGTTCAAGAAAAATCTGATGTGAGTAGTGAAAAAACAGGCGATTTAAATTATTTAAATACATATTTAAGAAGAGATGATGAAGTTGAACAACATATGGATATAATTCATGAAATGGCTGTTACAGGAAAGTCTATAATAGAGCCTATGAAAACTAAACTACCAGTAATTTCTTGGGATGATATTTTAATTATGGGAGCTCAATTAAATCCATTACCGCTAAATGAACATGATGAAGTAAATACAACAACGATAATAGGAAAAAAAGCAAAAAAGCCTATGGTAATAGAAAATCCAGTTTATATTTCTCACATGTCATTTGGCGCTTTGTCTAAAGAGTTAAAAATAGCTTTAGCAAAAGGTGCAGCTAAAAATAAAACAGCTATGTGTAGTGGTGAAGGTGGTATATTACCAGAAGAAAAGGAAGCTTCATATAAGTATATTTTTGAATATGTACCAAATAAATATAGTGTAACTGAAGAAAATCTTAAAAATTCTGATGCTATAGAGATAAAAATTGGTCAGGGAACAAAGCCTGGAATGGGAGGTCATCTTCCTGGTGAAAAAGTAACTGAAGAAATTGCAAAAGTTAGAAATAAACCTGTGGGGCAAGATGTTATAAGCCCATCTTGTTTTGAAGAAATACAATCAAAAGAAGACTTAAAGAAACTTGTAGATGAACTTAGAGAAGTTTCAGAAGGACGTCCAATTGGTATTAAAATTTCAGCAGGGCACATTGAGAAAGATATGGAATTTATAGCTTATGCTAAACCTGATTTTATGACTATTGATGGACGTGGTGGAGCTACTGGAGCAAGTCCAAAGTTACTTAAGGATGCAACTTCAGTTCCAACAATATTTGCTCTTTATCGTGCTAGAAAATACATAGATACACATGGATTAGATATAGATTTAGTTATAACAGGTGGGCTTCGTATATCTACTGACTTTGCTAAGGCTATAGCTATGGGAGCTGATGCAATTGCTATTGCTAGTTCTGCACTTATGGCAGCAGCGTGTCAACAATATCGTATATGTGGTTCTGGTAAGTGTCCTGTAGGAGTAGCTACTCAAGATGAGGAGTTAAGAAAAAGATTACATATAGAAAATAGTGCAAATAGAGTGGCAAATTTCTTAAATGTTAGTCTAGAAGAACTTAAGACTTTTGCTAGAATTTCTGGTCATAAAGATATACATGATTTGAGCGTTGATGATTTATATACAGTTAACTCTGAAATATCAAATTATACGAATATACAACATGTATAAATTTTATAAAGAAAACTATTTAAAAATATGAGTTTATAAAAGAAAATAGATTTTATAAAAAGAGAATTTTATATTATAGAATTCTCTTTTTTAATGTGAAAATTGGAGAGATTAAATTGTAAAATACCTTGTAATATCGTACTATTAAACTAAACAACAATTTAAGGAGTGATTAGTATGGAAAAAATGCAGATACAAGTTCTCGTTGATAATAATACATATATTGATAGATACTTTGTTGGAGAACCAGCAGTTAGTTACTATATTGAAATTGATGGAAATAGAATTTTATTTGATGCAGGATATTCAGAAATATTTATATCAAATGCTGAAAAAATGGATATAGATTTAGGTGACTTGACTCATATTATTTTTTCTCATGGACATAATGACCATACAAGGGGTATTCAATTTTTAGAAAATAAATATGATTTATCTAAAGTTAAACTTATAGCACACCCTAATTGTTTTGAACCTAAAAAATGTGGGGAGGATAATATAGGAGCACCATTTTCTATTGAGAAAGTTAGAAATACTTTTATGTATGAACCAACTAACAAACCTTTTAAGATAAGTGAAAATTGTATATTCTTAGGAGAGATTCCATCTGTAAATAATTTTGAAAAAAGAGCTAAAATAGGAAAATATAAATCAGAAGATTTATGGGAGGATGATTATGTTTTAGATGATTCAGCTATAGCATGTAAGACCGATAAAGGTGTTTTTATTGTTACAGGATGTTCTCATAGTGGAATTTGTAATATAGTGGAGTATTCCAAAAAATTATGTGGTGATGATAGAATTGCTGGAATCTTGGGTGGTTTTCATCTTTTTGAATTGGATGATAGACTAGATAGTACTATTCAATATTTAAAAAAAGAAGAAATAAAAATGTTGTATCCTTGTCACTGTGTTTCTTTTAAGGTAAAAGCCAAGATGAATGAAATGTTAAATGTAAATGAAGTTGGAGTAGGATTAACCATAAATATATAGTATATTAATAATGAGTTTGGAAAAATAAATTTTATTTAAAAAAATTAAGGGAATTAACAACAACTACAGGTGTATAAATTAAAAGCAAAAAGATACTTTCTAAAAGAAAGTATCTTTTTTATATTATGTATTTATTTTAAGATAAATAGAAATGTATAGTATTAATTTGTTGAAAGAAGAGTTATTTTTAATTATTTAGTATTTTCATTAGTAGATAATTATATCATGTATTAATAATAATGATATAAGAGAAATAAATTAAATTAGTTTATCTAAATACAATATTATTTTAAATATAAATTTATTTTTATATATAAATCTTAATGATTTCAATAAGAACGCAAATACAGTAATAAATAATTATGACCATTATAGGTATGTTAAGTATTTTCTAATTATAGAAATTGATTTGTAAAAAATTTAACACTGTAAAAACGATTTCATATAAAATAACAAGATATAAAAATATTATTAATTCATAATAATAAAATAAATATATAAAATTTACCTAATTAGAAATAAAAAAACTAAAATTGTAAATTTTTAGAAAAATTATGGTTGAATTAACTTGACAAAAATGTTATTCTTTTGTCAAATGTATGTTAAATTATAAATTTTTACTATTATTTCTAGAGAGGATGATTTTATGCAAAAAAATGTAAAAAAAGCAAAAGCAACAGGCTCTATTCTAGCTATATTTGGAGTTGCAAGTGTTCTTTTTAGTTCGCATGCAGGTGGAGGGTTTGCTACAGGTAATCAAGAAACACAGTATTATGTGCAATATGGATGGATTGCACCACTCATGGCAATTTTAGCAATGATTATACTTACTGCCACTATGAGAGAAGTTATTATAATGTATAATAATAATAATTGTAAGAATTATAAGGACTTATTTTGTGAACTTTGGAATCCATATCCAAAGCTTGAAATAATATGGGAGATATATTATTATTTAATGGTTTTAATAGCTGTAAGTGCTGTTATAGCAGGTGCAGCAGCAGTTTTCCAAAGTATAGGAATTAATTATTTTATAGCTGTCTTTATTATCGGAATTGTACTTCTTGTTTTTACTATATTTGGAGCTATGCTTGTATCTAAAGCAGCAACAGCAATGACAATAGCTATATTAGTATGTACTCTTACTATTTTCATAGTGGGTATAAAAGCTAAGGTACCAGAAATATCTGAAATATTTTCAAATAAAACGAGCTTCACACCTGGATACTTTAAGCCAATACTTAATACTCTTATTTATGCAGGATTCCAATCAGTTGTTATACCTACACTTGCAAGCTGTTCAAGACCACTTCTTAAAAATTCCAAAGAAGCTACTAAAGCAATGCTAGTTTCATTTGTTATGAATGCAGTTGCGTTGGGGCTTGCTGTAACTATGTTAATGGGATGGTATAGAGAATTTACTGCTGCTGGGCAAACAACTCTTCCTACTCTTTATGTTGCAGGTCAATCTGGAAATAACACTATATACATAATTTATAATGTAGCACTATTCCTTTGTTTGATGTCTACAGGAGTAACTACAATATTTGGTCTTGTAAATAGATTTGAAGACCATAAAGCACTTTCTTTCCTTTCTTCAAAAATGAAAAGAAGAGTATTTACAGCATGTGCAATAATGATAGTATCAATGCTTATATCTTTGACAGGGTTAAGTAACATAGTTAAGTATGGATATGGGTATTGTGGCTATCTTGGTCTATTCACTATAGTTATACCTTTTCTAACATTAGGTCACTATAAGAATAAGAAATTTGCAAAAGAACATCCAGAGGCTAAGTGGCCAGCTGATTTAGATGAGAATGTTGAGAATTTATAGTATAAATTAGTAGTTTAAGTATAAAAAGATGGTCTAGAAAAGATTCATTAATGATGATTTAAGTGAAAAATTAATATAATATTAATAGCAGAAAAAATTTAAAATGATGTTAACAATATTATTAAAATGAAATGATATGAAAATAAAGTAAAATATAAAAATGTATGTGAATTTATCTAGGATAAGTACGCATACATTTTTATTTATGACTTTATTCAATTTTTATTTATACTGTCTTTATTTATACAATAAATATTGAAAATATGTTTTATTATTTGATAGTTGCCTTATATATTATAATTCTATAATTCTTCTATTAATTTTAGATTCTATAGCTGTTTCAATTTCACTTAACATTCTCTCATTTTTAGGGTCAATAAAAGCACAAGTATAACCCTGTTCTCCAGCTCTACCAGTTCTACCAATACGATGAATATAGTCTTCAGGCGTTTCTGGTAAATCGTAATTATATATGTGACTTACTCCAGATATATCAAGACCTCGAGAAGCTACATCTGTGGCTATTAAATATTGTATTTCTAAATTTCTAAATGATTTCATTATTCTTTCTCGCTTTGATTGTGCAATATCACTATGCAACTTTTGACAATTATATCCTCGTATAGCAAGAGCCTCTTCAAGGTTGTCAACTCTTCTTTTAGTTCTACAGAATATTATAGCCATAAAAGGATTGTCTTCATTTAAAACACTGCATAAAGCATCTAATTTCTTTCTATCTGTAGTTTCTACTACTTCCTGCTTTATATTAGTAAGAGTAATTTCTTCTTTTTCAATAGAAACAACAACAGGATTTTTTGTATATCTATAAGCTAATTTTTTAACTTGAGAATCCATAGTTGCAGAAAAGCATAATGTCTGTTTTTTATTTGAAGTTTCTTTTAAAATAGCTTCAACTTCATTTTTAAATCCCATAAGCAACATTTGGTCTGCTTCATCTAAAACAAAAGTTTTTAATTTGCTAAGGTCAATTGTTTTTCTATTTAAGTGGTCTAGAAGTCTACCTGGTGTAGCTATAATCATATGAATATTTCCTTTTAGTTTTTTTATCTGAGAACCAATGTCTTTTCCACCATAAGCTGCTAGAATATTTATATCCTTAGATTCTTTAAGTTTTATAGCTTCTTCTGTTATTTGAATAGCAAGTTCTCTAGTTGGAGACAGTACAAGTACTTGTATATCATCTACATCTAATGATATATTCTCAAATATCGGAAGCAGGAAAGCCAGTGTTTTACCTGTCCCAGTCTGCGCTTCGGCTATGACATCTTTTCCTGATTTTATTAAGGGGATACTTTCTTTTTGTATAGGTGTAGGTGTTGTTATTCCTGATGTTTTTATAATATTTATAGTATTTTCGCTAATTCCTAAGCTCTTAAAATCCATTATTATCTTACCTTTCATGAAAAATTTTCTATTTTATTAATCAATTAATAATATCATATTTGTAAGTATTTTTAGTAATTTTTTCGATTATTATTTATATAGTTTAAAAATATAGTGTATAACTCTTAAAATATAGTGTAGATTAAATTGGATTTTAGCTAGAATTTTAGAGGTTTATTTTAAAAGGTTTTTTGAAAATAAATCTATTTATAAATTAAATTAAAATGCAAGAAAAACATAATAACTTTCATTTTTAAGAAGTTTTCACAAAAAGGAAAAAATATAGTGCAATAATTAATATAAAGTAATATAATAGATTACAAGATATGAAAAGCTAAAAAAATAAATTGCAAATGAAATTAAAATGAATAAAAAATAAAAAAATAATCAAAAGTTAGAGACATCACTGAAAGATAAGACCTAATATTATTAAAACTAAATGTATACTAAGGGGGGCATTAATATGTGCATTATATCAAAAGATAGAGCAAAGGAAATCAAAATAGTAGATACTACTTTAAGAGATGGGGAACAAACAGCTGGGGTTGTATTTGCGAATAGAGAAAAAATAATGATTGCTGAAATGTTAAGTGATTTAGGTGTTGACCAAATTGAAGTTGGTATACCTACTATGGGTGGAGACGAAAAAAATGTAATAAAGCACATATGTAATAGAAATTTAAAAGCAGATATAATGGCTTGGAATAGAGCAGTGATAAAAGATGTTGAAGAATCTATTTCTTGTGGTGTTGATGCAGTAGCCATATCAATATCAGTATCTGATATTCATATAGAAAATAAACTTAGAACTTCTAGAGGTTGGGTTTTAGAGAATATGGCTAAGACAGTTGAATTTGCAAAGAAAAACGGATTATATGTTTCAGTAAATGGAGAAGATGCTTCAAGAGCGGATATCGACTTCTTAACTGAGTTTATAAATGTTGGAAAGCAAGCAGGAGCAGATAGATTTAGATATTGTGATACAGTAGGAGTTATGAATCCTTTTTCTATAAAAAATGCAATAGAAACTCTTTACGAAAGAACTAATTTTGACATAGAAATGCATACACATAATGATTTTGGTATGGCAACTGCAAATGCACTTGCAGGATTAGCAGCAGGAGCAAATTATGTTGGAGTTACAGTTAATGGCTTAGGCGAAAGAGCTGGAAATGCAGCATTAGAAGAAGTTTTAATGGCACTTAAATGCATCTATAAATGTGATTTAAATAACGTAGATACTAGAAAATTTAGAGGAATATGTGAATATGTGTCACAAGCATCAGGAAGAATACTTCCTACATGGAAACCAGTAGTTGGAGATAATATGTTTATACATGAATCTGGTATACATGCTGATGGAGCATTAAAAGACCCACATAACTATGAACCATTTGACCCAAGTGAAGTAAATCTTGAAAGAAAAATAGTAATAGGAAAGCATTCAGGAAGAGCAGCAGTAATAAATAAATTGAGTGAATATGAAATGTATATTTCTCCAGAAAACGCTACCAAATTATTAAATGCAATAAGAGCTACATCTATAAGATTGAAAAGAAGTTTGATGGATAAAGAGATTCTTCAATTATATTGTGATATACTAGCACATGAAAAAGGTACAACAGAAGAAGAAGCAGTTAGAGGTTCATATATTTAAGATATAATTGTTTAGGAGGAAAGTATGGGAGATAATATAGTTTATAAAATAATCAAAAAACATATAGTGGATGGAGAGGCTGTTGCTGGCAATTCAATTGGGATAAAAATAGACCAGACTTTAACACAAGATTCCACTGGAACAATGACATATCTTCAATTAGAAGCTATGGGCATAGATAAAGTAAAAACAAAAAGAAGTGTTGCATTTGTAGACCATAATATGTTACAACAAGGATTTGAAAATGCAGATGACCATAAATATATACAAACAGTAGCTGACAAATACGGTGTTTATTTTTCTAAACCAGGAAATGGTATCTGCCATCAAGTATTTTTAGAAAGATTTTCAACACCAGGAGATACACTTTTGGGTTCTGATAGTCACACGCCTACTGCTGGTGGTGTTGGCATGATGGCTATTGGTGCTGGGGGATTGGATGTTGCTCTAGCTATGGCAGGAGGAGCATACTATATAAAAGCACCAATCGTCTGTAAGGTAAACTTAGTTGGAAAATTAAATAATATGGTATCTTCAAAAGATATAATATTAGAAGTGTTGAGAAAACAAACTGTAAAAGGTGGCGTAGGTAAAGTCTACGAATATGGAGGAGAAGGAGTTAAAAATCTATCTGTTCCACAAAGAGCCACAATAACAAACATGGGAGCTGAACTTGGAGCAACTACTTCAATATTCCCAAGTGATGAAAAAACATTAGAGTTTTTTAAGAGTCAAGGAAGAGAAGATGCATGGATGGAACTAAAACCTGATTCAGATGCAGTTTATGATGAAGAGATTACTATAAACTTAGATGAATTAAAACCATTAGCTGCAAAGCCTCATAGTCCAGATAATGTAGATGAAGTTGAAAATATAGGAAAGATAAAAATAGACCAAGTTGCGATAGGAAGCTGTACAAATTCTTCTTATGAAGACTTAATGAAAGTAGCTCAAATCTTAAAAGGAAACAAAGTTCATAAGAATGTAAGTTTGGTAATAGCACCAGGCTCAAGACAGGTTATGGAAATGATAGCTAGAAATGGAGCTTTAGGAGATATAATAAGTGCTGGAGCTAGAATATTAGAAAACTCTTGTGGGCCATGTATAGGTATGGGGCAATCTCCAGGAACTGATTCTGTATCCTTAAGAACTTTCAATAGAAACTTCTATGGAAGAAGTGGAACTCTATCAGCACAAGTATATTTAGTGAGCCCAGAAGTAGCAGCAGTAAGTGCTATAAAAGGAGAACTTACAGACCCAAGAGAATTTGATGTTAAATTTGAAAACTTAGATGTAAGTGAATTTTTAATAGATGATAGTATGATAATAAAGCCTTCTGATGTAGGAAGTGATGTAGAAGTAGTTAGAGGTCCTAATATAAAACCTTTCCCTCTTAACACAGAACTAAGTGAGTCTATAAGTGGAAACGTAATATTAAAGACAGAAGATAATATAACTACTGACCATATAATGCCATCAAATGCCAAGTTACTTCCTTTTAGAAGTAACATACCATATCTTGCAAACTATTGTTTTAATACTGTGGATACAGAGTTTCCTCAAAGAGCAAAAGATAATAATGGTGGATTTATAATTGGTGGAGACAACTATGGACAAGGTTCAAGCAGAGAACACGCTGCTTTAGCACCATTATATCTTGGTGTTAAAGGAGTAATAGTAAAAAGTTTTGCAAGAATACACAAAGCCAATTTAATAAACAGTGGAATAATTCCAATGGAGTTTTGTGATGAAAAAGATTATGAAAATTTATCTCTTTTAGATAATCTGGAAATACCAAATATTTTAGATAATTTAGATAGCGGTGTTTTAGAGGTTAAGAATATAAGTAAAGGAACTTCTTTCAAAGTTAAAGTCGAATTATCAGCAAAAGAAGTTGATGTATTAAAAGCAGGTGGAAAATTAAATTACACTAAGAATCAAGCTAATTAATATGAAAAGAGGGAATATTGATGTATAAAGTGACACTTATACCAGGAGATGGAATAGGACCAGAAGTTGCGAAAGCTATGAAAAAGGTTGTAGAAGCTACTGGAGTAGAGATAGAATGGGAAGAAGTTAATGCAGGAGAAGCAGTTATTGAGGAATATGGAACTCCACTTCCTCAATATATTATAGATAGTATAAAAAAGAACAAAATAGCTATAAAAGGTCCAATCACTACTCCTGTGGGGAAAGGGTTTAGAAGTGTAAATGTAACTTTGAGACAAGCATTAGATTTATATGTTAATTTAAGACCAATTAAGAGTTTTAAAGGTATAAAGTCAAGATATGAAGATGTTGATTTAGTTGTAGTAAGGGAAAATACAGAAGACTTATATGCTGGTATAGAGCATAAGATAGGTGATTATGCAGCTGAAAGTATAAAGATAATAACAAGAGGAGCAAGTGAGAGAATTGTTGACTTTGCATGTAACTATGTTAAAGATAACAAGAGAAAAAAAGTCACTGCTATACATAAAGCGAATATAATGAAAATGTCTGATGGTTTGTTTTTAGATGTATTTAGAGAAGTAGCATCAAAACATGGTGTTGAGTATGATGATTTAATTGTAGATGCAGCAGCTATGAACTTAGTTTTAAATCCAGAAAATTATGATGTAATGGTAATGCCAAATCTTTATGGAGATATACTATCTGATTTAGGAGCTGGTCTTGTTGGAGGCTTGGGTATAATTCCAAGTGCAAACATTGGTAAAGATTGTGCTATATTTGAAGCTGTTCATGGAAGTGCTCCACAAATAGCTGGGCAAAATAAGGCTAATCCAACAGCGCTTATTCAATCATCAGTAATGATGCTTAGATATTTAGGAGAATATGAAAATGCACAAAAGATAGAAACAGCTCTAGAAAAAGTATTTCTTGATGGAAGCAAATTAACTGTAGATTTAGGTGGTTCAGCTTCAACTACCGAATTTGCAGATGAGGTATGTAAGTATATTTAGTTGTTGTTTATAATAATATGATGTAAGTTTTAAAAAGAGCTGTTAATTGTATATGGGACAATTAACAGCTCTTAATTTAGTTTTGTAATGATATATTTGTAAACATCCAGTCAAAAACAAAAATAAATGTAAAAAAGTTGTTTTTTTAGTTGAGTATTCAACCAATATATGGTAATATACAAATATAGTTGAAAGTTCAACTAAAAATATTTTGAATTTAGAGATATTGATTGGAGGTGCATTTGATTAAAACTTTAGACAGTAATATATTAAGAGAAGTTGGTACTTTATCTAGAGCAGTAAATTCAATAAATGATATGAAGTACAAAGAATTAAAGTTACAAAAAGGGCAATTTACTTTTTTAACACGAATTTGTGAAAATCCTGGAATAAACCTTGTAGAATTATCAAATGTGTTAAAAGTAGATAAGGCCACTACAACTAAAGCTATACAGAAGTTAATAAAAGCTGGATATGTAGATAAAAAGCAAGATGAGTTTGACAAAAGAGGATACAATTTAACTCCTACCAATAAATCTTTAGAAGTATATGAGCTAATAATTGAAGAAGAAAATAGAAGTATAGAAATATGTTTTAATAATCTTACAGATGAAGAAAAGCAAACAGCAAATAATATACTAGAGAAAATGAGAAAAAATATAGAAGAAGAATGGTTTAGAGTAAAAAGATAATAAATTAATGGATGAATATAAGGAGATATTTTTATGATTAGAAAAGCAAATATAAGTGACTTAGATAGTATTATGGGAATTATAAAATCAACAGTAGAAGAAATGAAAGGCTATAATAATACACAGTGGGATGAAAATTATCCATCAGATAAAGACTTTATTTCTGACATTGAGAAACAAGATTTATATGTAGAAGAAGTAGATGGAAAAATAGCAGGATTTATATGTATTAATTATGATGAACCTAAAGAATATATAGATTTAAATTGGTCATCTAATTATAAGGCTATGGTAGTACATAGAATGGCAGTAAATCCAAGTTTTAGAAAGATGGGAATTGCATCTAGACTAGTTAATTTTGCTGAAGAATTAGCTAAAGAAAACAATGTATCATATTTAAAGAGTGATACATATTCAATAAACTCAAAGATGAATTCATTGCTTATAAAATGTGGCTTTATTAAAATTGGTGAAATGAGTTTCCTAGGAAAAGAGAAATCTTTCTATTGTTATGATAAAATATTATAAAAAGTATTTATCATACAAAGGCTAAAGGATACATTTTTAGTACTAGTAGGGGAATAATGTAAGCCAAATGTATGCTATTATGAAAGGGTTGATTTAGATGATTGAATTTCTAAAAAAAAGAAGAAGTATTAGAAAGTATAAAAATGTTGAAGTAGAAAAAGAGAAGTTAGATAAGATATTAAAAGCGGCTCTTTTAGCACCATCATCAAAGGGACTTAGAACATGGGAATTTATCGTGGTAGACGATAAAGAAACATTGACTAATTTATCTCAGTGTAGGACTAAAGGTGGTGGGTTTTTCCTAAAAAATGCACCTTTAGCTATTGTAGTTATTGGAGATAAAGAAAAAAATGATGTTTGGATAGAAGATGCAAGTATTGCTGCTTCATATATACAGCTTCAATCTCATGAGCTTGGATTAGGTTCTTGTTGGATACAGGTAAGAAATAGGATGCATGATGATAGTATAGATGCTGATAAATATATTAGAGATGAACTGAACATACCTGATAAGTACAGTGTAGAATGTATAATTTCTATAGGCTACCCTGATGAAGAAAAAAAATCATACTGTGACTCTGATTTGGATTATGAAAAAGTCCATTTTAATAAATTTTAATGTATAATATATTATATTAAGACAGTATGTTTTTTTGATATTGTTAATATATATTTAAAATTGTAAAAATATATCTGAATTTTACTAACTTATATAAGGGTTATGTACAAGGATTTTAAAGATAAGTATAGAAATTAATGTTTATAATCGATACATAACTATAGTAACAAAATTTAAGGAGGTTCAAATATGGGTATATTTAAAACAAAAATTGATGAGGATTGGAAAGTAAATTACATCAAAGAATTTAATGAAATGAGAGACTCTTATGAGAGTAAGCTTCAAAAAAAACAATTTGAAGTAGATAGTTTGAAATCAGAATTAGATAGACTTAGAAGTTATAAAAATAGTCTTAAGCCAAAGGAAAAGCAAATTACTGATGATGATATAAATAATATAAAAAACTTGAGAAGAGATGGTTTAAGCTATAAAGAAATTTCAAGTGAAACAAGTTGGAGTAAAGCAACTGTGAGTAGAGTACTAAATGGACTTTACGATTAGTATACACATGGGGTGATTTAAATTGGGGATGAAGTATAGTTATAAAAAATGTATAATAGATTCTATTTCATTGATGTTCATAGTTCAGATAGTAAGAATGATTTTAAATTATATACTTCTAAGTCAATTTGAATTTACTCTTGAAAATTTTAATATTGTAAATTTAATTTCTTTTACACTAGTTGGATTATCATTAATTTTATTTTTGAAAAATAGTTCTTTGTATAATAAAATGAGAAATAGAAAGATTACAGAAGCTTTCAAGGAAAATAAAGATAGTGTACTTATAAAAAGGTGTAAGTTGATACTTTTTATAGTAGTCTTATCTCTAGCTGTAATCTCAATTTATTATAATAGAAGCTATATGTTTTTTAATGTAACTATGATGACTTTATCTGTATTAATAATTCCAGTATTTGAAGAATTATTTTTTAGAGAGTACATCTGGAATTATTTAAACAATTTTATAAAATCAAAGAGTAAAGTTGTATGTATAACATCTATCTTATCTGGTATTTATAATATAGGATATATAGATGTTATACGTAATTACATAATGTTATATAATAACTCTTACTATACATTTGAAGTTGTTATTTCAAAAATTATTATAGGTACTGTTTTTGGTATTATACTTGGTATTGTTAAGTCAAGATTTAAAGATGTAAGCTTTTGTATAATATTGAGAAGTCTGTTTACTATACTTACTAGACAGATAATATGATTATATCTACTTAAATAATTGTAATAAGTGTATGAAGAGAATAAATGATAGCTATATATATAAAATAAACTCTAATATCTGGAGTTTATTTTTTTGTATGAAGTTATTTTAATAAATTTATATAAGAACTGGATAAATTGCTACAATACAAATTGAATGTAAATATATTTTCTATCACAAGTAAGAAATAAATTGTATTACTTATACAATTTATTTTTTTAAATATTAAGAAGACTATTTGACAGGTTAGCCAATAATATGATATTTATATAAAATAAGATGAGTGTACAAACTAAAACTAATTATGAATGAGAGTGATTTACTTGAAGAAATTTTATGAAATATATTTAGATTTAGAGAAAGATATAAGAAATAATGTATATGAAGTAGGAGAGCTTTTACCAACAGAAGTAAAGCTTGCTCAAAAATATCGAGTATCAAGAGAAACTATTAGAAAAGCACAGTCGCTTTTACTAGAGAAGGGGTTTATACAAAAAAAACAAGGTAAAGGGGCTATTGTTTTAGATATAAATAAATTTGAAATAGAAGGGTCAGGGTTGATTAGTTTCAATGAATTACAAAAGAATAAAAATTTAGATACAGAAATAAGTGTACTAAAAAATAAAAAGGAGATTATGCCCTTAGAAATTTGTAAAAAACTAGATATAGATACAAAAACTAAGATTATAGCAGTTGAAAGACTTAGAAAAATTAATGGAGAAGCTGTTATTTTAGATAAAGATTACTTTATATCTGAAATAATACCAGAAATACCATTAACAGCGGTTCAAAGTTCAATATTTAATTATATAGAGAAAAATTTAGAACTAAAAATAGGTTATGCAAATAAAGAAGTAACAGTAGCTACTGTTACAGAAGAAGATAAAATATTGCTAGATGTTGGAACAGACACACATGTTGTAGTGATACGAAGTGAAGTTTATTTAGAAGATACAAGATTATTTCAGTATCATGAATCTAGACATAGAGTTGATACATTTAGATTTGTAGATTTTGCAAGAAGAAGAAATCTTTAATTATATAAAAAGAGTGTCTTTTTTGTACTGTACCCTCAATTGTTAAATCAAAATTCTAATGATTGGGTTTCAGTATATTTAGACACTCTTTTTTTATTAGACCATATATTATTTAATTTTCTATAAATTCTTTATTAAAGTATTTGCTCTTTGAGAATATGTATGTAAGGATACAAGTAATGGCTATAGAAAGTCCCATTGCCAAGAAGTAAACACCCCATTGGTCTGTAAATATAGATAAAAACGCTGGTAACCCTGATATACCTATAGAACTTGCTTTAACATTAAAGTAAGATACAACCCCTCCAGCTATACCTGCACCTATCATAGATGCTATGAATGGGAAACGATAACGTAAGTTTATACCAAATATTGCAGGTTCAGTAATACCTAACCAAGCTGAAATTGAAGCTGTTAATGCAACACCCTTGATTTTTTTATTTTTTAATATAAAGAACATTGTCAAAGCTGCTGCACCTTGACCAAGGCTAGCCATAACTTGTATTGGCCATAATGTAGCAAATCCTAAAGTACCTATCATTTGTAAATTTATACCTAAGAATAAGTGATGCATTCCTGTTATAACCAATGGAGATAATATGAATCCAAAAAGTGCTCCTGCAAGGACTGCATTAATTTCAAATAATCCAAGAATTCCACTTGTAATTAAGTTTGCAAATGACATTGTTATAGGACCTATGATAGAGAATGTTAAGAAACCAGTTATTAATAATGTAAGAGGAGCAACAAAAATAAGTTGAACCATCTCAGGAATTTTTTTAGTTAAGAACTTTTCAATTGTTGCTAGAAGATAAGAAGAACATAAAACAGGGATTACTTGTCCTTGATAGCCTATTTTAGCAATATTAAAACCTAATATATTCCAGTAAGTAACAGCTTCAGGTGTTTTAGAGTATTGTGCACCAGGCATTAAATCTGGATTAATTAAAATAAGACCTAATACAATACCAAGTACAGGATTTCCTCCAAACTTTTTAACGGCTGACCAACCTATTAGTGCAGGTAAAAATGAAAAAGAAGTATTTGCTATAAGATTAATCATATTAGATATACCAGCCCAATTGCTATGAACTTCTAAAAAGGGTTGTTCATAGAAAATTCCTGGGTTAGCAAGTAGATTATTTATAACCATCAATAAACCAGAGGCAACTATAGCAGGTAATATAGGAATGAATATATCTGCCAACACCTTTATAGCTTTTTGAAGTGGATTTAATTTTTTATTAGAAATCTCTTTAACCTCAGATTTTGTTGCTTCCTTAAGCCCCGTAATTTCTATTAATGTAGCATAAACTTTATTCACAAGACCTGGACCTATAATAACTTGAAATTGACCATTTGAGGTAAAGCTTCCTTTCACTATATCTATTTGTTCTAATTGCTTTACATTAACTTTACTTTCTGAATTTAGAGCAAATCTTAATCTAGTAATACAGTGTGTTGCAGATATTATATTCTCTACTCCCCCAATTGCTTCAAGGATTTGTTCAACCTGCTCTTTATGATATGTATTTTCTTTTAATGTACTCATAAAATTACCTCCCCCTTAGAATGTGATGTTGTATAGACAAATCTTGAAAATAATATACCATAGAGAAATTTTTATGTCAACGTTATCCTAAATTTTTCTGAAATTTAATTACTAAAATATAAATTGTATATTATTGGAAAATCAGAAAAGTAAGAGAAAATTTGGAAGGAGTATAGGGAATATATTTTTTTATTTAGAGTAAATATTGATTTTAACAAAAAAAAGGTTTATTATAAAAATATAAAAATTGTCTAGACAAAAATGAAAGGAAAAATTTGCGTATGGATTTCAAGAAGAAAGTTATTTATCAAATATATCCAAAATCATTTAATGATTCTAATAATAATGGGATAGGAGATTTAAAAGGAATTATAGAGAAATTACCTTATTTATATAAATTAGGTGTAGATATAATTTGGATTAACCCATTTTTTGTTTCTCCACAAAGGGATAATGGATATGATATTGCTGACTATACATCAATAGATTCTATGTTTGGAACTATGGAGGATTTTGAAAAGTTAGTGGATGAAAGTAAAAAATATAATATAGAGTTGATGCTGGATATGGTGTTAAATCACACATCAACAGAACATAAATGGTTTAAAAAAGCTTTGGCAGGAGATAAAAAGTATCAAGATTTCTACTTCATTAGAGATGGCAAAGAAAATAATCAACTACCAACAAATTGGAAATCTAAATTTGGTGGAGATGCTTGGGGAAAATTTGGGGATACAGATAAGTACTACTTACACTTATATGATGTTACACAAGCCGACCTCAACTGGCGTAATCCTGAGGTTAGGGAAGAATTATATAAAGTTGTAAATTTTTGGATAGATAGAGGAGTTAAGGGGTTTAGGTTTGATGTAATAAATGTAATTGGCAAAGATGAAGAATTGAAAGACTCTACAAATAATATAGGAAAAGAAATGTATACAGATAAACCTATTGTCCATGAATTTATTAAAGAAATGAATAAAGAAACTTTTGGAAGAGTTGAGGGCATAACAACTGTTGGAGAAATGTCTTCAACAACTATTGAAAATTGTATCTTATATTCTTCTCCAAAAGAAAAAGAGCTTTCAATGACATTTAATTTTTATCATCTAAAAGTAGATTATGAAAATGGAGAAAAGTGGAGCGATATGCCTTTTGACTTTATGATGTTGAAAAAACTCTTAAATGAATGGCAAGAAAAGATTGAAAGTGGCGGTGGCTGGAATGCACTATTTTGGAATAATCATGACCAACCAAGAGCTATTAGTAGATTTTGTAATGAAGAATACAGAGTTGAAGCATCAAAAATGTTAGCTGCTACAATACATCTATTAAGAGGAACACCATATATATATCAAGGTGAAGAAATAGGTATGACAAATCCAAATTTTGAAAGAATAGATGATTATTTAGATGTTGAAACTCATAATGCGTATAGTGAATTTTTAAAAAATAAAATTGAAAAAGAAACAATAATGAATATTATAAAGTCCAAATCCAGAGATAATAGTCGTACACCTATGCAGTGGTCAGATAAATTAAATGCAGGTTTTACAAATGGGAAGCCATGGATTAAAATAGCTGAAAATTATAAAGAGATAAATGTTGAAAAGGAACTTAAAGAAGGGTCAATTTTTAACTTCTATCAAAAGTTAATATCTTTAAGAAAGCAATTAAATATTATATCTGAAGGTTCCTATAAGGGAATTTTACTAGATAATGATAAGGTTTATGCTTATGTTAGAGGCTTAGAAAATGAAAGATTAATAGTATTTAACAACTTCTATGATTGTGAAGTTGAAGTTGAGATTAGTGAGGAATTTTTAGGAAAATCATTTACATATTTGATAGGGAACTATGAAAAGCGAGATTTAGAACCTAAGTTAGAGTTAAGACCTTATGAAACAGTAGCATTTTATAGTAAGGATATAAAAAAATAATGGAAAGAGGTAGTATTAATGAAACCAAATATTTTACTTATGATTTCTCATGACAGTGGTAGAAAATTCAGTAACTATGGATATAATGTGGAAACTCCATGTATAAATAAATTAGCTCAAGAAGGAATTCAATTTGATAATTATTTTTGTGCAGCACCTCAATGCAGTCCAAGTAGAGGAAGTATACTAACTGGATTATACCCTCACAATAATGGGTTAATGGGACTTGCACATCTAGGATTTTGTATAGATTCTAAACATACAACACTTCCTATGGAGTTACAAAAAAACGGATATGAAACAACATTAATAGGACTAAGCCATGAAACAATAGATGAAGCACCACCAATAAAAGATAGAGTATTTTCTTCAACTTATGACTTAGGATATGATAATTTTATAGCGGTTCCAGGGGATAGAGCTCCTAAGGTTGCTAAAGAGGCAGTTAAATTTTTAGAGGAATATAAAGAAAATCAGGAAAAGCCATTTTATTTAAATATAGGATTTTTTGAAACACATAGAGATTTTGATGAATATAAACCTTATGCAGATAAATTGGATGAAGTAGAGGTATTTAAGTTTTTACCCGATACAGAAGATGTAAGAAAAGATATAGCTTTATATAATGGTTCAGCAAAAGTATTGGATGAGGCAATAGGCAAAATATATAATAAATTACAAGAAACAGGATTAGATAAAAATACAATTGTTATACTGACAACAGACCATGGAGTTGCTTTTCCAGGAGCTAAAGGAATGTTAAAAGAAGCAGGATTAGAGACAGCACTTATAATTTTATTACCTAATTCCTCTCAAAAAAATGTAAAAAAAGAAGCATTATTATGTAATGTTGATTTATTGCCAACGATACTAGATTTAATTGAAGCTGAAATTCCTAAAAATATAGATGGAGAAAGTTTTGCCAATTTATTAAAAACTAATGAAGATATAGGTAGAGACTCATTCTTTACAGAAATGACATGGCATGACCAATATAGACCAATGAGAGGCATAAGGACTAATGAATATAGCTATGTTAAAAATTTTGAAGATGGGCCTAAAATATATATTACAGTTGATTCACATTTGAGTTTATCAGGTAAAGCTGTTAGAGATAAATTTTATGTTCCTAATGATAAAGAAGAACTTTATGATTTAAGAAAGGACCCACTAGAAGAAAATAATCTAATAAATGATTCAGATTATCAAGATATAGCAGAGGAATTGAGAAAGAAAGTTGATAATTGGATGTTAGAAACGAATGACCCACTTTTAAAAGGACCTGTAAAAGGAACAGGCTCAAGTAGATGGAAAACAGAAATAGAAGAGGGTAGAGCTTATCCAGGAAGAGACGAATATTATAGACTATTATCTGATAAGTAGAAAATATTAAACAAGTAAAAAATATTTAATAAAGAAGGTCTTTTATAATGAAAAGTATATCAGTTTTAATTAAACCTGTTTCATCGTTATGTAATTTGAGATGTAGATATTGTTTTTATGGAAATGTGAGTGATTTAAGAGAAGTAAAATCCTATGGTATTATGCAGGAAGATACTATAAAAAACATAGTAAATAATACATTTGAAATTTTGGATAATGGAGATATAGTTACATTTGCTTTTCAAGGTGGAGAGCCTACTTTAGCTGGATTAAGATTTTTCCAATATTTTATTGAGTATGTTAGTAAAATAAAAAAAAATATAACAGTAAACTACTCTATTCAAACGAATGGAACTCTTATTGATAATCAATGGTGTGAGTTCTTAAAGAAAAATAATTTTTTAGTAGGATTATCATTAGATTTATTAGAAGACTTGCATGATAAAAATCGTGTATATTCAGATAATAAGGGAAGTTATATAGACGTAATAAGTACAAAAGGACTAATGGAAACACACAAAATAAACTTTAACATACTGTGTGTTTTGACAAAACAGATTGCACTTAATCCAAAAGAGGTTTTTAATTTTATAAAATTAAACAATGTGAAGTATATACAGTTTATCCCTTGTTTAGATGATTTAGACTTTAAAACTAAGTCAGAGTACTCTTTAGAACCTAAATATTTTGCATACTTTTATAAAATAATATTTAAGCTTTGGAAAAATGAGTTTAATAAAGGAAATTATATAAGTATTAATTTGTTCGATAATCTTATATCCGTTTTAATTACAGGAATTCCTAGTACCTGTGGGATAATTGGGAAATGCCAACCACAATTTGTAATAGAGGCTGATGGAAGTGTATATCCATGTGATTTTTATGTACTGGATAACTTTAATTTAGGTAATATAAAAGATAATACTTTATTGGATATTTTAAGAAAATCTAAAATGCAAGAATTTTTGCATAAAGATATAAACAAAGAAAGTATTTGTTTAAAGTGTAATTTTTACAAAATATGTGGTGGTGGATGCAAAAGAATGAAAAATTCTATGTATATTGATTCTAGTAATAATTACTGTGGATATAAAGAATTTTTAATGTCTACTTTTGGTGATTTAGAAAAAATATCAGTATTAGTATATAAAAATCAAATACCAAAATAATTTTAGTATTTAGCATTCTAAGTTAAAGTGATTAAAAATTATGTATAATTAAAGGGTTTTGAGCAGAGTAAATTTAGTTAGGATGGTTTTAAATGAATGTAATTTTATTTGCAATAGCTGTACTTTCAACAACTATAGGAGCTATAACAGGCATTGGTGGAGGTGTAATAATAAAGCCAGTACTAGATTTGATTGGAATATTTGATGTTTCAACTATAAGTGTGTTATCATCTTTTACTGTGTTATCGATGGCAATTGTTTCTGTATATAAACAAATTAAATCAAAACTTTTTAAAATAAACTTTAGACTTATTTTAATTGGTGTAGCATCAGTATTAGGAGGTACTATAGGTCAAAGGTTATTAGATTTATCTATTTCATATGTAAATAATCCTTCTATAATAAAAATAACTCAAAATATTATGATGATTATTTTGTTAGTAATGGTTTATTTATATAGAGATAAAAGTTTAAATGTTAAGTTTAATACTAACATTACATATTTTATTGTTGGCATTTTTTTAGGGGTTACATCTTCATTTTTAGGAATAGGTGGAGGTCCTATAAATGTGGCCGTGTTTACAATATTATTTGGATTATCAGCTAAAGAAGCTGCGTTTAATTCCATTATAACTATTTTATTTTCTAATATTTCAAAGTTAGTTACAGTTTTCATAAATACAGGGTTTGGTATATATGATTTATCTGGATTACCTTTTATGATAATAGGAGCAGTGTTGGGAGGAATTATAGGTTCCTCTATTAGTAAAAATATGGATGACAAAAGAGTTAAATATATGTTCTCGTATATGACTATAATTATTACTGGAATAAATATATATAGTATATTTCAGGTAATATATTTTATGAATTAAAGTGTATAATGTAGATAATACGAGAAGTTAATTTAAATTATTGGAATGAGGAGATTTAATATGTTCAAAAAGTTATTCTCAAAAAATAAAAATGAAGAAGTAAAAAGTAATTATATAAAAGGAATATTACAATCGCCACTTACAGGGAAAGTATTAAGTATAACTGATGTTCCTGATGATGCTTTTTCTAGTAAAATGCTAGGTGATGGGATTGCTATAGAGCCACAAGAAGGAGTCGTATCTTCTCCTGTTGATGGTGAGGTGATTCAAGTGTTTTTGCCATCTAAACATGCTATATGCATAAAGAGTGAAGATGGTTTGGAGATACTAATACATATCGGATTAGATACTGTAAAGATGAATGGAGATGGATTTGAAGTATTAGTAAATGCAGGAGATAAAGTTTACTGTGGGCAAAAACTTATAAGATTTAATTTAGAAAAAATTAAAAAAAGCGTTAAATCTGTTATAACTCCTATAGTTATAACCAATTCTTATGACATAGATAGAGTTGAAATTTTAAGAACTGGAGATATATGTATTGGAGAAGATTTAATGAAAGTTTATAAGTAAATAGGTTTTACCAAGAGGTTTTGTCTAAATAAAAAATATTATAACTATAAAATGGCTGTATATAATAATATTGAAAGAGTGTAGGTATGCTTATTTTATTAAGGATACCTTTTTTTTATTGTGTTTTATAGAAAATTTATCTGCATAAATAAAGTTTTTAAAACTCCATTCTTATAATTATTTTACTTTTACTAATTATATTACTTATAATAATTTCTGATATTTATGAATTGTTATACTTTTTAGAACTCTATTTTTAAATATATATTGACATATATATATTATCTATTACAATTGATATAAACTAATAAAAATAAAATATTATTAATCAAATTATTGAATGGAGGAATAGAAATGAAATTTGTAACTTTCTGTACTGGCAATGAAGAAAATATAGGTGTATTTAACTCAGAAGCAAATAGTATATATGAAATTAATAGTTTGGGATTAAGTAAATTATATACAGATATGAATGATTTTATTGAAAATGTATCTACAGGTGATTTAGAAAAAATAAAAAACAATTCATTTGAAAATGCAAAGTGTTATAAGTTAGAAGAAGTGAAATTATGTTCCCCAATTGTAAGACCTAAAAAAGATATTATATGTTTAGGTCTAAACTATAAAGACCATGTCAATGAAATTCCAGATGGTGTTATAAAAAATGTAGTTATGCCAGACTATCCAATTTATTTCTCTAAAAGAGCAGATAAGGCAATTGGAGTAGATGATAAGATAAGTTTGCATGGAGATTTAGTAGAAAAGCTGGATTATGAATCAGAGCTAGCAGTAATTATAGGAAAAGAAGGTATAAATATATCAAAAGAAGATGCCTATGAATATATATTTGGATATACAATAATGAATGATATAAGTGAAAGAGCACTTCAAGACAAACATGTGCAGTGGTATAGAGGAAAAAGTTTAGATACACATACCTCTATGGGGCCTTGCATAGTACATAAAGAAGAATTTGAGCATCCTTTAAAACTGGATATAAGTAGTGTGGTAAATGGAGAAGTAAGACAAGATTCTAATACAAAATATTTTATATTTGATATACCTACTGTAATAAGTGATTTATCAAGAGGAATGACTCTAAAACCAGGAGATATAATTTCAACTGGAACTCCAGCAGGTGTTGCTATGGGAATGAATCCTCAAGTATATTTAAAACATGGTGATGTGGTTGAATGTAAAGTCGAAGGAATAGGAGTTTTAAAAAATATAGTTGATTAATGGATAAATATGCCATATAATTTTATTAGTACGAATAATTTAATTAATATGGGATTAGTCAAATTTAAGATTAATTTACTATAGAGAGGGATGAGTATATGGCAAAAGAACTAGAACTAAAGTATGGCTGTAATCCAAACCAAAAACCATCAAAGATTTATATGAAAAATGGAGAACTTCCTATAGAAGTATTAAATGGAAAGCCTGGATACATAAATTTTTTGGATGCATTTAATAGTTGGCAACTTGTAAAAGAATTAAAAGAGGCTACTGGTCTTCCAGCAGCAACTTCATTTAAACATGTAAGTCCAGCAGGTGCAGCAGTAGGTATACCTTTATCAGATACTTTAAAGCAAATATACTTTGTTGATGATTTAGAGCTTTCTCCATTAGCTTGTGCTTATGCAATGGCAAGAGGGGCAGATAGAATGTCTTCTTATGGAGATTTTATAGCACTTTCAGATGTGTGTGATAAAGAAACTGCAACTATTATAGCGAGAGAGGTTTCTGATGGTGTAATAGCCCCAGGATATACAGATGAGGCTCTTGAAATATTAAAAGGAAAGCGTAAAGGTAATTACAGTATTGTAAAAATTGATGAAAATTATACTCCTGAACCTATTGAAACAAAGGATGTTTATGGAATTACTTTTGAACAAGGCAGAAATGAAATATTAATAAATGAAGACCTGTTAAAAGATATCCCAACTGATAATAAAATCTTTACAGATAACGCAAAGCGTGATTTAATTATAGCTCTTATCACATTAAAATATACACAATCAAACTCAGTTTGTTATGTTAAAGATGGACAAGTAATAGGAGTAGGTGCAGGACAACAATCACGTATTCACTGTACTAGACTTGCAGGTAATAAAGCTGATATTTGGTATCTTCGCCAACATCCTAAAGTATTAAATTTAAAATTTAAAAAAGATATAGGTCGTCCAGATAGAGACAATACTATTGATGTATATCTTTCTGATGATTATATGGATGTACTTGCTGATGGTATATGGCAAAATTTCTTTGAAGAAAAACCAGAGCCTCTTACTGGAGAAGGTAAAAGAGCATGGCTTAAAACTCTAACAGGAGTAGCTCTTGGTTCTGATGCATTTTTCCCATTTGGAGATAATATAGAACGTGCTAAAAGAAGTGGAGTAAGTTTTATAGCACAACCAGGTGGCTCTATTCGTGATGATAATGTTATATTAACTTGCAATAAGTACAATATAGTTATGGCATTTACTAAAAATAGATTGTTCCATCACTAAAGTGTAAAGAATATAAATTAAATACTGATTAAATTAAAAATCTACAACAAGTTTTGTTGTAGATTTTTTTATTTGCTGTATAATTTTAAATAGAACTTTATTTTTAGATATTCAATTTGGAGGATGATATGGCTTTAAATATAAGAGACTATAGCCTATTGTGTAGTCAGGGTACAGCTAAATTTAATGAAGATGTAGTTGGTATAAGCCCATTTGGTGCGTGGATTTTGGATGGTGCGACAGGGCTCAATGGAAAAAACTTAGTATCAAATGAAAGCGATGCAAGATGGTATGTTCAGTGGTGGAATAAGTATTTATATAAAAATATGAATAGAGAAGAATCATTAAAGAGTATTATAAGTAGTGGGATAAAAGAAGTTAAAAAAGAGTATGAGATGAAATTAAATGGAATAAAGGTCGAAAAATTAGATTTGCCATCAAGTTCTATAGTCATTGTTAAGTTTCATGAAAATAAAGTAGAGTATTTTTTATTAGGAGATTGTGCTTTGTTTATTAAAAATGGAGATTCTAAAGTCATAAAAGATAGAACTATCTGTAAATTTGATAATGCTGTGTTTGATGAAATGAGTAAGTTTTCTAATTTAAAAGAAATGACTTTTGATGAGATAAAGTCAAGTGTCATGGATACAATAGTAAGCAATAGATTGAAAAAGAATACCAAAGATGGATACTGGATATTGGATTTTGATGAGGATGCTGTGGAAAATTCAATATATGGATACTTAGAAATAAAAAAAGATTTTCAATTGATGTTAACAAGTGATGGCTTTACAAGTGCATGTGATAGGTATAACCTCATAAAAGAAGAAGAATTGATACATATAGCAGAAAAATTTGGTATAGGATATATACATAATAAAGTTAGAGACTTTGAGGATAACGACTATAAAGCAATTAAGGTTCCAAGATTTAAAGTAAAAGATGATTCATCCTGTTTGTATCTAGATATATATAATGATTAGATTATATGAAATTGTTTAATTTTAGAGGGGCGGTAAGTAAAAAAGTGAAAATTCTTCATATAATAACACAAAAACCAAATAGTACGGGTAGTGGAATATACATGTGCGGTATGATAAAAGGGTTTGAAAAAATAGGTCATGAGCAAGCTGTAATTGCAGGTATAGATGTTAATGACAATGTAAACTGTTTTTCAAGTGATATAAGTTTTTATCCAGTAAAGTATAATTGTGGAGAACTAAATTTTCCTGTTGTAGGAATGAGTGATTCTATGCCATATGAAAGTACTAGATATAGAGATTTAAATGTAGAAATGATAGATAGATTAAAACATCAATTTAAAATAAATATAGACAGAGCTATGGAAGATTTTAAGCCAGATATTATAATATGTCATCATTTATATCTTTTAACAGCATTTGTCAGAGAGATTGTGAAAGATATTAAAGTTATGTCTGTTTGTCATGGGACTTGTTTAAGACAGTTAAATACTATAGATTTAGAAAAAGAATATATAATATCAAATATAAAAAAATTGGATTTAATATTTGCTCTTCATAAAAAGCAAAAAGATGATATTGTAAAGACTTTTGGAGTAAGTGAAAGTAAAGTAGTTGTGATTGGCAGTGGATACAATGATAGTGTATTTTATGATAAAAATTATAAAATGCAAGGTGATAAGATAAGGATAGTGTTTGCAGGGAAGATATGTAAGTCAAAAGGGTTGATTCCATTTATAAAAGCTATATCTGGACTAATATATCGTAAAGATTTAATAGAAGTCAATTTTGCAGGGACAGGAAGTGATATTGAATCTTATAATGAGATTGTTAAGCTTGCAAATCAATCTCCATTTAAAATGAATTTCCTAGGAAAATTAGACCAAAGTGACTTAGCGGAGTTATTTAATAAGTCACATATATTTGTATTACCATCGTTTTATGAAGGGTTACCAGTTGTAGTTTTAGAGGCTTTATCATGTGGGTTAGATGTAATTACCACTGATATTCCTGGTGTTAGAGAGTGGATTGGTAGCCAAATTAATGATTCTGGCAAGATAGAATATGTAACTCTACCTTCTATGCATGGAGAAGGTATTCCAAATGAAGAAGAGTTATCTATATTTGAGAAGAATTTATATAATGCAATGGACTCTAAAATACAGTATCTATTATCCAATTTAGAGAAAAGGTCATTTGCAGATATGTCAAAAAAAACATGGGACGCTTTAGCTTATAGGATGAATGAAGTTATTTTAATGGATGAGATGTGTGTAATTTAGAGTGATTTAAATTATAAAAAAAGTGTAACTATTTCTACACTACTTTTAAGCAAATTTATATTATACTAATACTAAATATATTTATTTTGAGGGAGGTAATTTATGAAGTTTAGTAAAAGAATATTAGCATTAGGTATTTCAGCATTATTATTAAGTGTTAGTTTTCCAACATCAGCAAATGCACTAGATAAAATCGAAAATATCAAGGGAACGGATAAATATGAAACAGCTGGTATTATTTCTGATAAGCAAGATTATACAACAGCTGTACTTATCAACTCGGATTCTACGATGGTCGATGGTATTTCTGCTAGTGGTCTTGCAGGGGTAAATAATGCAGCAATTTTATTAACTAATAAGAATGATATACCAGAAGCCACTTTACAAAGGCTTAATAGAGTTACTAAGATATATATAATAGGTGGCGAAAATACTATAAGTAAAGATGTAGAAAAAATGCTACTTATGAGAAGAATGCAGGTTATAAGAATTGATGGAGTAGATAGAGTAGATACAAGTTATAAAATTGCAGCTGAAATAGAAAAGATAAAGAGTAGTGATAAGACGTTTTTAGTAAATGGATTTAAAGACGAGGCTGATGCAGTAAGTGTTGCGTCTGTTGCATACAGAGATGGTGCTCCTATTTTATTGACAAAGGATATAGCTTCAGCAGAAGAAGATACAGATTTAGACCCATGGTTTGGTGTTTCACCTGTTCCAGTATATGCTATTGGAGGAAAATCTACACTAAGTGATTATATAGTAAGTAGATATAGAGCAACTAGAATTGATGGTAGTGATAGATATGAAACTAATAAGAATGTAATTAAGAAGTTTTATAATGAAACAAAAGAGTTTTATGTAGCAAGTGGAGATGATTTAGTTTATGCTTTAGTTGCTTCACCAATGGCTAAAAACGCTCCTGTTGTTTTAGTTTCAGACAAAAGCGATAAGAGTATATTAAATAATGCTAATAAAGTTACTGCAATAGGTATAAATGATAATAAGGTTATAGAGCAATGTTTAGAAGCTACAAAATAATAAAATGTTGTTAGTAAAATGAATACATAATATATAGTAAAAGTCAGTATAATGCTTATATTTTAGTGATATATAATGTATAAATGTTAAACTATATGAATCTTCTAGTTGATTTTATGATAAAAATCAATTAGAAGGTTTTTTTATTAAAATTATGTATCAAAATTATATACTAAATTGAATTGTATATGTTAAAAAAGAGTACGTGAGCTATTCATATATACGAATCAATTATCCTCATAAGTGAAAAGGTGAATGGAGTCATACACAAAACTGTATGACAATTCCATCCTATCACGTTTACATCAAAAAAGAAGATATGATGCCTATTTTTTATAAAGAATAAATCTCATAAGAGTTATCTTCTTTGAGACTGTAAATTAATTTGTGCTTTTAAAGATAATTTCTACTTTATAGCAACAATTATTTATTTACTATTAATATTTCCCAATATATGAATTTTATTCTAATAAATTGTAAAAAATATATACTG